>MHJO01000020.1:11378-11547 GCA_001818015.1 Candidatus Harrisonbacteria bacterium RIFOXYD1_FULL_40_9
TTCGTTGGGATTCCTGCTTTCGCAATTGAGACTCTGGGTAAATATCCAGCATTAGCGTTAATCGTGACATACTGAATTCCGTCTTTAATTTGAACATTCTGTATTGGTTGATTTGATGTCGAGTCATTGCTCCCTAATCTGCTAAAAAATACGATGCCAATACCCATGA
>MHJO01000020.1:11624-11808 GCA_001818015.1 Candidatus Harrisonbacteria bacterium RIFOXYD1_FULL_40_9
GAGCCCTGCAAGTCCGGCGAGAAGCGCAAATAACCCAAGACCAATTACAACCACTCCTGCTGATTTGAAGAATAGTGGAGCATGTTTCCCGTGTGCAAATGATGCTGACCCAAAAGAAAGAAGCACAAGCATTGGAAGCGTTCCAAGAGCAAATGCAAGCATAATAAGCAGTCCAGACATGAAC
>MHJO01000020.1:11835-12174 GCA_001818015.1 Candidatus Harrisonbacteria bacterium RIFOXYD1_FULL_40_9
ATCGATTGCGTAAATCCACATGGGAGGAAAAATGTAGCGAAGCCGATGATGATCGGAGTAAATGTCTTGTGTTCAATCCTCCTGAAAAAATTAAAAAATCCCGATGGCAATGCAATCTTATTTTTCGCAAACACTCCAACTAAATTCAACCCAAGGAACATCATTACAAGAGAAGCCAAAAGCCCAAGGATCGCCGTGAAAGTAAAGTTGATTCCGATAGCACTGCCGACTATACCAAGAACCCCACCTAATAGCGCGAAACTAATCAGTCTTCCCATGTGGAAAAGTATAAACGTTTTTGTATCACTCACCTTGTCCTGTGATACTTTTGCCGAAAGC
>MHJO01000021.1:0-147 GCA_001818015.1 Candidatus Harrisonbacteria bacterium RIFOXYD1_FULL_40_9
CGAATTTTACAAATCACCCATAAGCGGCCTTGCCTACGGACTCTTTGGCAATTACTGCACACTGGTTTTACGGATGATCTTACCTTCATAAAAGACACTTCATTATATCGTATGCATAAGAAAAAGAAAAGAGCCTAAGGCAAGGCT
>MHJO01000021.1:209-4907 GCA_001818015.1 Candidatus Harrisonbacteria bacterium RIFOXYD1_FULL_40_9
TATTCATTTCAACAAGTACTCTATCTCCTGGGAGAACTTTAATACGATGAAGTCGCATTTTTCCAGAAAGATGCGCAAGTAACTTTTCTCCATTCGAAAGAGTTACTCGAAACATAATATTAGGAAGCGCCTCCTCCACTACTCCTTCTAGATTTAAAAGAGAGTCATTCTTCCGAGACGGATTCTTCTCCTCATTCATAGATCAGGCAATAGTAACATCTTAAAGCCCCTAGTCAATAGTAATGTTGATTTTCTGTGGGTTCTTGGGAATTTTTTTAATCCAAAATGGAGTAAATGAAACACTTGCATTATCAATACCAGAAAACGAAAGAAGGAACGCACGCAGATCACCTTCTTTTTTGCCTTTAATAGCATCCACAAATTGGTCCACATCAAGTGCTTTTACAAGAGATCCTTCGTATTTCACCTTAAGACTCATGGTATTTTTAGTAAAACGAGGAGCTACGTCAGTATACTGGATGACAAAGCTACGGTGCTCTGGATCAAAGCCAAGAGTCTTTTTAGAAAGAGAGGTCATGAGGTCTTCGATGTCTTTTTCCTTAAACCCAAAAAGAGAAATTTTACCCGAGGCTGTTGCAGAAAAATTCCCCTGCTCGTCAGTTTCTTGACGCACAGTTATATTCTGGATTTCTACAGACTGAGCTTTGTCTAATATCTTAAATCCATCAGGCAAAGAAATGACAAGAGCTGCCCTTAATACATCTTCAAGTTTTTTGGTTACCTCCTCGCGTGCATGCTTTAAATCTGCGTCAGTAGGATACGAAACTTCGCCCCTTGCTCCACCTATTACAGGATTCTCAATTTTCCCATAAAATTTCTCAAATTTATCACTTCCTTGAAATCCTGGAATAGTTAAATGAGGCACGAAATTAGCATTATATTCTCTACCAACTTGATCTGCAATAATAGAGGTCTCAATACTTGAAGGAACGAGACTGCCATTTATCATACGAGCTCCAGGAACAATTACTCTATTATCTATTCGATAGATTTTCCCTTCTGGAGTCTCAAAGCGGGTGGTTTTAACCAATACCTGAGGCTCTGTGTTGTATGCATTATAAATAGTAATTTTCCCTGTCGCCTTTCTTTCCATAAACTTTCGATTTGATGCAGGAAAAAGCTCTGTAATATTTTTTGATTCGGAGAAAATAACACCGGGTATTATTGCATTTTCTGCATCAATAACAGCTTTATCTATACTTACTGTAATACTATCATTATATACCCAAGGAAATTCACGCATAGAAAGAGCAATGGTAGCCTTAGGTAAAAATAGTGTCATAAGAAGAAGAGCGAGGATGCCAATTACAAATACACCTCCCCCTACGAAATAAATTTTTCTCTTGTCCTCGTGTTTCCTTGTGGATTGATTTCTCATAAAAAAACTAAATTTCTTATTTGATTCTATGTTTTTTCCCCTTGCTTCGCCTCGACGAGGAGGTGCAACGATAACATCTGCAACAATTCTTCGTCCTTCAGCAAAAAGTGGGTTCTCTGCACGCAATCCTGCTTTTTCAGCAAATGAAAGTACGCGATCGTCAATTGATTCAATAATTAATTCTTTTCCCAATGCACTACCTGCTTCTCTAAGTTCCTTAAAATAAGCCTTTTCTTCACCAAGAACTGAATGCCGAGGAACAACAAGAGTGATAACATCGGCTTTTGTAGCCTCGAGGGCATTTACAATATCCTGAACTTCATCAGTACGATTAATTCCAATTTTCTCTCCTTCCATAATATTCATTATAACATTTTTACCCTAAAATGAAAACAAGCTCTCTTGTGTTTAAGTCTCATATAAAAATAGATGAGATGCAATGTATTTATTCCACAAGCGCGACGCGTATCCTTCTTATTCCTGCCGCGACAGCTTCTTCTTTAATAATCTTTATCTTTTTTATACTACCCGTGTGATCTACATGCGGCCCACCGCAAAATTCCTTACTATATGCATTATCCAAAGAATGCCCCACGAAATATACTTTCACGTGGTCGGGGTATTTTTGCTTAAAGAAATGGAGTGCACCGGTGCGCTCTGCATCACGACGAGACATTTCCCTATATGAAACCGGTAAATCTTCCTCGATTTTCTTGTTCACTATATCTTCAACTTTTTTTATCTCGTCTTCTCTCATTTTTCTATTGAAATGGAGGTCAAAACGAGTTCGTTCTGCGGTTATGTCAGAACCAGCCTGCCTTACTGAATCCCCAAGTACATCGCGAAGCGCCTGCTGCAGTAAATGCGTGGCAGTATGAAGTCTTAATACCCTTTGAAGTTCATCTTCATCTCTCGCCTTTAATTCGCCAGTATCAAGAACAAGGCCGTGACCGCCGAATTTTTTCTCTTGACCCTTACGCGATACTTCCTGATGTTTTTTCATTTCCAATTCAAAATCCTTATAATGAATATCATTTGCCATGCTTCGAGGAGCAAGTTCCTTAATGACATCAAAGGGCAATCCAAAGGTTTCGTAGAGATAAAATGCTTCTCTGCCATCCAGTGAAGTTTTTTCCTCGAGCGCTTTTAGGCCTTTTCTAATTGCTGCCTCAAAACGCATTTTTTCTTCAGTAAGAATATCGGTAATGGCTTTAGTATTTTTAAGGTTTGCATAATAGTCGCTCAACTTCCTACTTACTACTTCGATAACCGCAAGAAAGAATTCACCGTGAATATCGTATTGAATTTTATACGCAAGAATGCGGCGAATTAATCTCCGAAGAACATACCCAGCCTCTTTGTTGCTTGGTCGCACTCCATCTACGACAAGGAACGAAATTGATCGAAGATGGTCTGCAAAAATCCTTTTTATGCGAGTACTAAGATTGGGCGCATGCTCTCCTATGGTCTTAATAGAATCCTTAAAAATATCAGTTTCGTATATCGTAGAAACGCCTTGCAATACCGCAGTAAGTCGCTCGAAGCCCATGCCTGTATCTATACCTTGATTCTTAAGTTTGGTAAGAGTTTTATCCTTATTGCAGAAATACTCATTAAATACAAGATTCCAAACCTCTATTCCATCAACATAAAGCTCCGTAGTCGGACCACAAGGGCCTTCGTTCCCCGTAGGTCCCCAAAAATTGTCTTTCCTGCCACATTTTCTAATTCTTGCTTCGTTAATGCCAATTTCTTTGTGCCATATATCATATGACTCACGATCAAATGGAACTTCTCCATCGCCCTCAAACACAGTAACCGAAAATTTATCCATACTGATTCCCAGGACATCAATCAGAAACTCAAACGCAAAATGAATTGCGGATCTTTTAAAATAACCGTTCACGCCAGAATCTCGAGGATTATCAGAACCAAGCGGTCCAAAAGAAAAATTACCCATCATCTCCAAAAAAGTGAGGTGGGTATTATCGCCTACTTCTTCTATGTCAGATGTACGGAAGCATTTCTGAATAGATGTGACGCGAGAAGAACCAAAGTCAGTCACCGCGTTTAATTCCCCAGTAAAATACTTCTTAAACTGCTGCATACCTGCAGTTGTGAGGAGTACCGAAGGATCATCTGATAACAACGAGGAAGAAGGGACCACCACGTGCCCCTTCTTTTCAAAAAATTCTAAAAACTTTTTACGAATCTCCTCTGACTCCATATCTCAATATTTCATTCTTCAACTACTATCACTCCTTCTTTATTAGGATTTACATAATCACGATAATGCCACGTTCCTTCGTAGTTAAATATAAACTCGAATTTCTCATTGGGTCCAATAACTTTACAGGAGTCAAAGACATCCTCATCACAGACGCCTTTTTCTCTAAAACCTCCCCTTTCACTAATCCAATGACCCATCGAATCCAAATTAATCCACACCACAGTATCTCCTTTTTTGATTTTCAACTCCTCTGGTCTAAACTCTCCACCACTCAAAATTCCTACCTTCCATACACGAGTCAAAGTTCGCTGAGGCGCCATAATGGTTTTTGTAGTAAGCGCAGAAGATTCGGTTATTTCACTTATATCCTGTTCAACTTTTTTCATAATCGCAAGAGATGCAGTAATCCGACCAACTACCTCACCATAATTACTCTCCTTGTCCTTGAGAGCGTTTTTCGTATCATTGATATGGCTTGCTGCAAGAGCTAATCGTCCTTCGAGTGATTGTTTTGTTGATAAATCTTCTAATCCCATGATTTTTGAAACGAGCTCACCAAACATCAACTCTGCTTTTTCAACGAGCTCTAAGCTTCGATTTCTATCCAGTTCTTCTACGTGACCTGGATTTTTTATGATATCTGTAGATAATTGCTGAAAAAGTTCTCTATTTTTGTCAATACCTACGGTAAACTTCTCAAAGACATAGAGTTGCGTCTCGTAGTCAAGGTACTCTATAACCTGAGACAAGAATTCACGTGCATTATTTTCTCGTAGCCCATAAATGCGCTCGTTAAATTGAGTAAAAATAATATCCTCAAGCTCAACTATACGAAGTTTAAGCTCGCTGTGCTTGGTCTTATTATCTCTTGAAATCACCTCATACGCACGATCAAGAAATGCAGCGAGGCGGATATCGTGTAGAGCGGCATACACACGATCATCAGTCACTCTACGAGCCTGCAGTGCCCTTAACTCGTTAAAAAATCCTTCATTGTTTTTTAATCGCAAAGGGATACTAAAAAAAACCTGAGTTAATTTATTTTGAATGTTTCCGATTTTTTCTTGGA
>MHJO01000021.1:4915-9507 GCA_001818015.1 Candidatus Harrisonbacteria bacterium RIFOXYD1_FULL_40_9
TTACTTGTTTCGAAACGAACCTTAAGAATAGCTAGGAAGTCGTTGTGCTTTGCGAGTCTATTCGTAAGACTTACAAGAAAGCGGTCAAGGTTTGCTTGGCCATCTTGCACCTTTAATCCAAGAATACGATCCTCTAATGTATTGAGACTAATTTCATACTGATCAACCGCATAGAGGACGGTATCGAATGAATTCTTGTCGTCTTCTGCAATTTTCTGAAGCTCGGCCGCTTTCTCGTTTAAAATACTGAGATCAAGCTCCGCTTTCTTGAATGGGTTAAATGTAAAGAATTGACGAAATCCACGAGACCATTCTTTTGCGAAATATAATCTACCCGTAGGAAGCACACCGGGATCATCAATACCTAAATTAATTTGTTCATACGCAACTTCCTTCTCATGATCTACGCCATCATGAGCGGAGACATAGGAATTGCTGAAAAAACTAAGTGAAATGACTATTAATAACACTAAAATTCTAAAAAAAGTTTTCATATGCAAGTGATTTAACTCTTCCGGAAGAGTAGCATTTTTAATGAAGATAATCCAGTATACCTTACTGATACCCCCTAAAAGCCTTTGCTTTTTCGTGTCTTTTTATCTTTTCGAGAGCTTTCGCTTCAATCTGTCGTATGCGTTCGCGGGTTACTCCGAATACCTTACCCACCTCTTCAAGTGTGTGCATAAGACCATCGTCAAGTCCAAAGCGCATCTTTAATATTTTCTGTTCCCGTTCATTTAAATCTATAAGAATCTCTTTGACTCGATCACGCAAGAGAGAACGAGCAACTTGCTGAGCAGGAGTGAGGCTGTGTTCATCTTGTATAAAGTCAGAAAGCACCGCGTCCTCATCATCTTCACCCACGGGTGATTCTAGAGAAACTACGTCTTGAGATATTTTTTGAATATATCGAACTTCATCTACATCAATACTCATTTCAGAGGCAATTTCTTCAGCAAGGGGTTCTCTACTTAATTCCTGAGTCAAACGACGCTTCATTTGAGTATATTTAGATATTTTCTCAACCATATGCACTGGAATGCGGATAGTTCGAGATTGGTCTGCAAGCGCACGAGTGATGGCTTGTCTTATCCACCATGTGGCATACGTCGAAAACTTAAATCCGCGCCTATAATCGAATTTCTCTACCGCACGGGAAAGCCCAATATTACCCTCTTGAATCAAATCGAGCACACTTAAATGATGAGATCGGTTGATATAACGCTTTGCAATAGAAACAACGAGACGTAGATTTGCCTGAATTAATCTCCTTCGAGCTTCCCTATCTCCTTGCTCAATACGCCTTGCGAGCTCTTTTTCTTCTTCTCCTGTAAGAAGTGGGGTTTTGCTAATCTCTTTCAAATACATCTGAACCGCATCAGGTAATTCTTCACTTATAGTAGTAGCTTCTCGAAGCTCTTTCTCACTTACCTCAAGCTCAGAAGTATTAATAAGCTGACTTGTTTCGATAACATTAATATTCGCAGCCTTTAATCGTTCATATACCTCTTCAAGGAATGATATGTCTTCCTCAATTTTTGGGAAAAAAGTAATAATCTCAGTATCCGTCACAAAACCACGAGATCTCCCTCGATTAATAAGCTCATCAATAATACCTTGGTCGAATTTAAATTTATGTTTGTCGGATTTTTTACTACTTTCGCGCTTATCAAGAGCTTCCCTGTATTTAGTCTTCAGTTCTACTTCCCCAGCTTTTGCGCCTTTTTTATTGCCTTTAATAGGAGTAGCCTTCTTAGTTACCTTTTGTTTTGCATTTTTCTTCTTTGCGGTTTTTGCCATAAAGAATGTTACGTCCGTGGGGTATCGAGTGGAATTTTTATAAGTTCCCTAAGAGCTTCCTCGAGTGCTGTTTCGTCCCCTCGTTTTTCAGCACTTCGTATTGCTTCAGTAAGCGCGGCACGCTTTTCCTTATAGTATTCTCCACGTAATTGCTTCTTAAGCTCCTGTATTTCTTCGTCTATTTCTTCACTTTCACGTGATGCTTCAAGTCCTGCTCGATGAGCAATTCTATCCATCACAGCTTCGTTTTTCACTAATATTCCATGAAATTCAAGTGAAGATGGAGAAGGAGGTGGTGAATCCCCCATTAAGCCTGAGAATACTATGTTTATAAGCTCCTGTGAAGAGGATGAAAGAAATGACTTAATATCTTCACAGACCACAGGATCTCTCCGCGCATACGCGAGACTAATAATTCGTTCGGCAATAGAATCCTTGCGAGTAAGAGGTGAATGTTCGTGGGGTTTTTGCTCCATAGGTTTTTGCTCGGATGTTTCTATATTAAGCATTCCCATTTCTTCTATAAGCACCTGCTCTTCAATATTGGTGAGTCGTGAAAGCTCTTTCATTGCACGAGAGCGATCAAGCGGGCTCTTCATGAGAGCAATCTTTGCTAACACACTTCTTATGTTCTTTTTTTCATGTCCTTTTCCAAGATATTTTTCAAAATAGAATTCTATTGCGGGCTTTGTGTGTGCCACAAACTCATGCAAAGCTCCTGGCTTATTTGCTACCAAATCCGCAGGATCTTTATAATCACGAATAGTGCAAACCTCAGCATTAATATCGTGTGCTGCTGCAAGATCGAGCGCTTTTTCCCCCGCAGCAGAGCCTGCAGGATCATTATCGAAGCTCATAATGCACGTGTCTGCATGACGCTCGATAATTTTCATATGATCACTCGTAAGCGCTGTCCCCATAGTTGCAACCACATTCCTTACCCCATCTTGCCATGACATAATCATATCCATTGGGCCTTCAACTATAAACATTTTACCCGCATCACGGATAATCTTTTTTGACTTATTAAGGCCATAGAAGAATTTTGATTTTATAAACAGTGGAGTTTCCGGGCTATTAATGTACTTACCCACTTCTCCATTATCAAATGCAGGTAGAATGCGTGCAGTAAAAGCGACAGGCTTCCCAAACCCATTGCAAATTGAAAACATCAGTCTATTTCTGAATCGATCCTGAAAAAGTCCACGCTCATTGCGATATATAAGCCCAGCACGCACAGCATCGTTTATATCGTATCTCAAAGCGACAAGATGTCTTAATAGATTATCATAGCCACTTCCTGAAACCCCAAGATCAAACCCTTCTATTGTCTCGTCTTTAAGGCCGCGACTATGAAGATAGTTGATCGCAGAAGTATTTCGTTCAAGCTCACTTTTGTAATAAATGACCGCATCTCTAATAATGTCATAGAGTACTCCAAATTGCCGATAATTCTCTGGATTTGTGTGTCGCAGTTCAATTCCCGCTCTCTCAGCCAAAATTTTTAGGGCTTCATAAAATTCAATGTTTTCGTACTTCATAAGAAACGAAAATACATCACCTCCAATATCGCACCCAAAGCAATGCCACGACTGCCGTTCGGGCGACACAATAAAAGAAGGCGTCTTTTCGGCATGGAATGGACACAATCCTTTAAAATGCTTACCTGCACCCGCGAGAGTTACATAACTACGGATAAAGTCAGCTATATTAATCTTTGTCTTGATTTCTTTTACGGAATCCGACATACACCGGTATTGTAGCGGGAATTTAGGATTTGGAATATAGAACGAACGTTTATTATGTACGATATGTAAAGTATAATGGAACGAAAAAAATTATAGTCCATTACTTTACCGCCAAGACCAAAAGCCAAAGCGGTATTTTTATTTATACAAAGCGGGCTTGCCCGCCGTAATCCTTGACAAAGCCGAGACGATCCCCGACTTCGCCAAGGCTTCTCTTCTTCGGACGAAGGCGGGGACACAAGGATTCGAACCTTGATCGCTGGTTTTGGAGACCAGAATTCTGCCATTGAACTATATCCCCTTTTGTAGATTTTCTCCTAGCAACAGTATACGTTATTTGTCCATAATCACAAAGAGAGCCTCGGGCTCTCTTTGTCTTTTATTTCTTTGCTTCTTTATGAGTAGTGTGCTCCATACACCACGCACAATGCTTTTGAAGTTCAAGTTTTTTTTGTACTGATTTGCGATTCTTGCGAGTATAATAATTAATTCTCCCACAAGAGCCGCATTTCATTTTTATTATATGATCAGAATATTTAGAAGCCATATATTGCTAGAGAATACAGTAAAATAACGAGAATGGCAATGCTTGACTTTATGTTAATAATATGCTTTAGTTATTAAAGTTCATGACCCAAGAAGGCTATTCTTCCTTTGGCCTCAATCACGCATAGCGAACGACGAAGACATTTGCTCAAAAACGTTCCTGAAAGTGTTCGCTATGCACCACCACCTTCCATGACGTGGTAGACACTACCAGAGTTGAAAGTATTGCGACTCAAGGAATGTCTACCACGTCATTCTCATAAAGTGAAGCGATGCAAGACCTGTTGAAGACGAGAACGACGATGCTTCACTTTACCGCCAAGGCCACAAGCCGAGGCGGTTTTTTATTGAGCCGATGGGGAGGATTGAACTCCCGACCCCGTTCTTACCAAGAACGTGCTCTGCCACTGAGCTACATCGGCACTTCACAAGAGGGCTTGCGCTCCATAGTCCCGATTTATCGAGACGAAGAAGTGAGCCACCTCTCGGATTTGAACC
>MHJO01000021.1:9519-15080 GCA_001818015.1 Candidatus Harrisonbacteria bacterium RIFOXYD1_FULL_40_9
AGGGCAGGATTCGAACCTGCGTAGCCACATGGGCGCCAGATTTACAGTCTGGTGCATTTGACCGCTCTGCCACCTGCCCACTCTAAGCACTATTTACGAAAAAGCGTTGACTGATCGTCTTCGTCCGTAGTATTACTTTTTCGCACTTTCCCCAAGAAGGAATTCACCCAATTATCAACCCTTAAGATAATTAATCGAAAGCGCCGTAGTGCCTTCTCTAGTACCTTATTAAGGGCTGCATCAATTCTATCTAAAGGAATGCTCTTTGTTAAATCCGCAAGGGTTTTAATTATTTTTGGTTCCTTTTCATTCCCTACACGAGGAAGCCCAAGAGCCATGAGATAAATAACAATACCTATGCTCAACATAAAGATGATCTGGAGAATAAAATCGTACATAAAGATATTATTTAGACGAACTACTAAAGTTCGTATCGTGCGAAACGAGCAATTTCAATATTCTCACCTACGTTCCCAATCATATGCTTCACTACCTCCTCGATGGTTTCAGACTCATCTTTAATATAAGGCTGTTTAAGTAATTCCTCAATATTTGAAGGATCCATTGCTGCAATTTGCATTACAAGCTTATGCGCTAGATCTTTGAATACCGGCGAACGAGCAACGAAATCAGTTTCCGAGCGAAGCTCAAGAAGAACTCCTACGCGGTCGTTATGGACATATGCCTCTAATACTCCTGCTCCCGTTGTTCGATCTGCCCGCTTTGCAGCTTTCGTGAAACCTTTTTGCTTAATAATCTGAAGCGCTTTATCAAAGTCCGACTGAGCTTCCAGTAATGCATTTCTGCAATCCATTACTCCGGCTCCTGTAAGTTCTCGTAATTTTTGAATTTTCTCAGTCATAATACGCCTTTATATAGATTGATTGTATACCTTTTATTATACTACGCCATCTTCTCTTTTCCCATATTCTTCTCGAAATACGAAGCAATCCAGGCAATACTTGTTTTCGCGCTATCATTTGCAGGAATCGGAAACTCAATTCCTTGGGGGTTCGTGTCCGTATTAACTACCGCAACAATAGGAATCTTAAGGAGACGCGCCTCACGAACTGCTGCATCGTGAAGTTTTGCATTAAATACAAGAAGCGCTTGGGGAAGCTCTGTCATTGATTCAATGCCAGAAAAGATTCTATCCATTCGTTCAATCTGACGATCAAACATAAGTCGTTCTTTCTTTGTATATTTCTCAAGCCCACCTGATGCCTTATTTGCCTTGAGAGATTTAAAATAATTGATACGATCGGTGATAGTTTTAAAATTAGTCAGCGTCCCTCCAATCCAACGCCCTACTACATAAGGAAACTTAAACGCCGCTGCAAGTGTATGTACCGCTTCTCGTGCACCCGGTTCAGTCCCCACAATAAGGATTCGCGCTTGAGGCTTTGCAGCAAAAAGTTCATTTAAAAACTTAGTTGCTCTCTGAAGAGTTTCCGCGGTAAGACCGAGATCGATAATCTCCATCGCATTCCGAGCAGTAAAAATATAAGGCTTCATGCGAGGATTCGTTTTGCTCTTCTTTCTGCCATAAAACACACCCGCCTTCACCATCTCTTGGAGCATTTCTGGGTCAACCGAAGCCTCAGCGCCTATAGGCCCACTAACCTCGGCTTCCTCTGCTTCCTTGTGATCGATAATAGTATCATTCATATAGATTGAATCATTATAAAACAATTGAGGATAAATGCAATATATTTAGAATATTGGGCACATTATAATGTATAATATATACAAAAAGTAATTGCCCCCTAATACATTATACTTTATACATACTAATACTTATTTCTAAATTCCATATTCCAAATTCAATATTTCTTCTCTGCGCAATTCTTATTGCTTCATTTTCCTTAATGCTTTATGGGGCATTCACTGATTCGGCAATCGTTGATGAACGTCCTCATGTTCCTGCGGGCTATTCTTATATTCGTTATTTTGATTACAGATTAAATCCGGAACATCCGCCGCTTCTCAAAATGATCGCCGCAATCCCTCTTCTATTTATTAGACCCAACTTCCCTCTTGCAAGCACTCATTGGACGAACGATATAAACGGCCAATGGGACATAGGCACTGAATTTCTATATCAATCCGGTAATAATGCCGACCAGATTATTGTGTGGACGCGTCTCATGCCAATCCTTCTTACGCTCTTTGTAATAATTTTTCTCTATATGTGGAGCAAGGAACTTCTTGGCACATGGTGGGCGCTACTGCCTACGACTCTTTTTGCATTTTCCCCTACCGTACTTGCTCATGGACATTATGTCACGACCGATCTTGCAGCAACGTGCGGAGTCGTCATTGCGTTGTATTTCTTTATTCATTTTCTACAACATCCTTCAGCAAGGAATATTGTTTATGCAGGCATCGCATTTGGAATTGCGCAACTTCTTAAATTCTCCCTTATTATCCTAATTCCCATTTTCCTGCTTCTTGCGATAATATATACACTTTTTATCGCACACAATTATCTAAGCTACGCATTAAAAACTGGTGCACTATTTTTTGTTGGATTTATTTTTATTTATCCCGTCTATTTCATTACAACATTCCACTATCCAATCGAGAAGCAGTATAGCGATACAAAGACAACATTGGAGTCATTTGGAGGTGGCCCTCATAAGTCTGGCTCAACATGCGATCCGCGTATATCCATGCCTCTTTCACAAAGACTTCACTGCCCCGCAGAAATTACCATCCATTTCACACAAAACCCCGTCCTTCGGCCATACTCTCAATATCTACTAGGATTTCTTATGGTAGTTCAAAGAGGTTCTGGATATAACACAATTTATTTCCTTGGAAATGTCACAAAAACTGGATCATGGCCTTATTTCCCTATTGTATTTTTATTAAAAGAACAACTTATTTCATTACTCCTCATTACCACCGCTCTGGGCGCAGTCTTACTACGTACAATAACGAGTAATATTCGAAGAAATCATATAAAAATACGTGAATATTTTCTTACACATTTTACGGAGTTTAGTATGATCATATTCATTATTATTTATTGGACCATTAGCATGAAAAGTCCTTTAAATATTGGCGTTCGTCATATTCTTCCTACACTACCTTTTATATATATTCTTACTACTCATTCGGTGAAAAAATTAGTACGTGGTTCCGCGATATACATCATCATAGCCCTTGTCCTTCTTTATGTGCTTAATACTTTCCTTGCCGCACCTTATTTTCTTTCGTTCTTTAATACGATAGGAAAAGGCAACGACGGATATCGCTATGTTACAGATTCCAACTTTGACTGGGGGCAAGATTTGAAACGTCTTAAGGAATTTAAGGAAAAAAATAATATTAATCGTATTGCCGTTGATTATTTTGGAGGGGGAGATATTTATTATTATCTCGGTAAAGGCGCAGAACAGTGGCAATCAAGCAAAGGGAATCCTAAGGATTATGGCATCGAATGGCTTGCAGTATCAGCAAACACTCTTCAGCTTTCTCGAGGAAAACTTATGTATGATGAAAAACGAAGTGCAAACGATGAATATTTGTGGCTCAAGGACGCATATAATCCATTTACAAAAGCTGGAACATCAATATTTATTTATAAGTTATAGGAGTCAAATATACAACTAAAATCTCTTATTAAAAAGCGTTCCGATAAATCGGAACGCTTTCTTGCCCTAATCTTCATCATCCTCAAGCAAGAATTCTGCAAGATCTGCCAGTTCATCATAAGTAAACTTTGTAGCTACCATTGCCATAAATCGAATCTCGCGCCAAGAAAAATCTTTAAGATCATCTGCACCGAGTGGCGGCTCCCACATAGCTTCAATGATCTCTTCATTAACGTGTTCATTTCTAAAAATTTCTACAATTTCTTCGCGCGTCACCTTTCCCTCCTTTTTTGGATTACAAAAAACAAAATCCTACCGCGTCAGTATCGTGTACCCACGAGAAGTTACTGCCACAGTGTCTTCAAAATGAGCTGAAATGCTTTTGTCAGACGTAATATAACTATCATCCTTATCTTGAATAACTGTTGTCGTGCTCTCACTTGTCATAGGCTCAATCGCAAGAACCATTCCTTCTTTTAAAATCACTCCCTTCCCTTCTTTTCCATGGTTTTCAACAGTAGGCTCTTCATGTAAATGATGCCCTATGCCATGGCCCGTGAGCCCACGAATTACCTTAAACCCCATATTCTCCACGTATGATTGAATAGCAAATCCAATATCCCCAAGCCGCTTATTTGGAGCAATTTCTGCAATTCCCTTCTGAAGCGCGGTCTCTGTTACTTGAAGAAGCGAGTCAATGCGAGAGCTTACCCTACCTACGCCTACGGTAATCGCTGCATCGGTATGAAATCCCTTATAAAGAACACCGAGATCGATTTTAAGAACATCGCCCTTCTGAAGTACTCGCTCCGAAGGAACTCCATGAACAACAACCTGATTAAGAGAGAGGCATACAGATTTTGAAAAAGCTTTTTCTGCTCCATAAGGCTTGTATCCCAAAAACGCAGGTACTGCCCCAAGTTCTTTTATTCTTTCACGCGCACAATCATCGAGTGAATTAAGTCTCATCCCTTCTTTTATAAGACTTTTAAGCTCCTCGAGAACTTTTCTGAGTATTGCACCGCCTTCACGCATTACTTCTATTTCTTCTTTTGACTTAAGTTCAATACTCATTTATTTTCTTTTGCGACAATGTCAAGATACGCACGTATCTCATTAAATACCACCTGAGGCATCGGTTCGCCATTAATCTCATAAATATCGTAATTGCCTTCTTTGAGCTTAGTGAATATTGGTTCTGTACGATTCGCGTATTCGATAAGTCTTTCCTTGATAATTTCAGGCTTATCAAGGCTTCTTTTTCGAAGCACGCTTCCACAAAACGGACATTGAGATAGCTCAATACCAGAATATAAGATGGGTTGGCCACAGAGAGAGCACACAAAACGACTACTATTGCGCGCTAACGTAGTTTCTGGACGAACCTTGAGCACAAATATAAAAATACCCTCTTGTTTATAAAGCCTACCAAGAAATGGAATTAGGCCTTCCGTGGCATCGTCCCCAAATGCTTCGTATAGCGTGCGAGGAGAACCACTAAATACGACACTAAGACCTGCTTTATGAAATACTGCAACTTTTTTCTTTACAATGTCGAGTACCCACGAAGGCGTACATAATTTCCCTTCGTCGAATAATTTCTTTTCGCGCTCGAGAATTGAATCTTTCTCCGATATAGGATCAAGAAGTAGTTCCTCAATATATTGCCCCGTATCAAAATGTACAAAGCCTGAAAGCCGCGATAAGAGATTCGCTTGAGTCCCCTTGCCTCCCCCCGGAGGCCCATAGAGTATCACTGCTTTCATATAAAATTATTATATAGCGAGAAAGATAAGTTTCCAAATATCGTTTCTATAAGTACTTGACAAACTAATAATTTAATATATAATAAAAATAGCTTTTTCATAGAGCTAAAAACACGAGGGGATGCGACGAGACTGCCGATTTTCTACTCGAAGATCATCCCAGTGTAGCATCCCCTCTCGCTTTAAAAAACGGCCC
>MHJO01000021.1:15095-20264 GCA_001818015.1 Candidatus Harrisonbacteria bacterium RIFOXYD1_FULL_40_9
GCAGTATCGCTCTTAAAAAGCGATGAAGAAAATGTCTTCTCTTTGGAGCCGTTCCCCACAAGCGGACGACAGTTCCCTTGTCCTAAGCGAGGACGTGAGTGAGCCTGTCTCGCTTAAACCCCGATCTTTTTTGGTCGGGGTTCTTTTTTTTAATAATTCCTAATTGCTAACTGAGACTCGATTTGGTTGCGAATTTCGAGCGCAACAGAAACCACGATTAAAAGTGCAGTGCCTCCAAGAGTGAGCGTGGAAACGCCGGTAAGATATTGAGTAAATATCGGAAGTATCGCAATGATACCCAAAAATATCGCTCCAAATAATGTTGTCCTGCTTATAATTTTTTGCAAAAATTGCCCCGTGGGTTCTCCGGGCCTAATGCCCAAAATAAATCCTCCACTTCGCTGGAGATTTTTTGATATTTCCTGAGGATCGAATACAACTGCGGTATAAAAATATGTAAACACAAATACAAGGAAGAAGTAGATAAAACCATAAATAAGTTGATTCCCAAGGACACTGTTCACGAAATTAGTCATCCGCAAAGATAAATCAGGAGAAAAGATTGCAAGAATTTGAGCCGCAAACTGAGGAAAGAGCAATAAGGAAATTGCAAAGATAATAGGAATAACTCCTGCTTGATTTACTCGGAGAGGTAAATAGCTTGACGCACCTCCATAAAGCTTCATGCCTCGCACACGCTTTGCATAAGAAACGGGCACCTTACGTTCACCTTCTGTAATAAATATAACTCCCGCAATCACAAGTACTGCGAGGATAATGAATGCAATATAAACGGGTAAGTTCTGAGGCGAATATGATGCAATGGTTTGTTGTATAAATGAAGGGACACCAGAGACAATACCCGCAAAGATGAGAAAAGAAATTCCATTGCCTATTTTTTGCTCAGTAATGAGATCACCAAGCCACAGAAGAAGCATCGAGCCTGCAGTAATAATAACCACATCCCACAGAAGAACACTCAGAGAAAGACGAGGGATAACACCTTGCGCAGTAAGTAAATTCAAAAGTCCATATGCCTGAATTGCAGAAAGAGGAACCGTGATGAAGCGTGAAAGCCTATTAAAACGACGCCGCCCTGCTTCTCCTTCTTCATAATAGAGTTCCTTTAATCGAGGAAAAATCATCGTAAGAAGCTGCATAATAATAGTTGCAGTAATGTAGGGACCAACACCAAGCATAGCGATAGAGAAATTTTCAAGCGTACTTCCCGATAAAAGGTTTAAGAAACCAAGTAATTGACTTGACTCAAGAAAGGCTCTCAGTTGGGTAATATCTATATTGGGGATAGGAATACTTGCAAGTAATCGAGAGACTACAAGTATACCTCCGACAATAAACAACTTTCTGCGCAGATCGGGGATTTTGAAAATAGAGAACCATCGAGTCATATAATATTATTGATTAGTTTATTCTAGCACTTTTCCGCCGGCGGCTTCAATTTTTGTTTTTGCACTTTTAGAAAATGCCATGCCTTTGCATTGAAAAGATTTTGTAATTTCACCATCGCTAAGTACTTTAATAGCATGAGCAGTCGCTCTTACTAATCCCTCTTTTACAAGCACATCCTTATCAATAATTTCATATTGTCCCTTAATACGAGAAAGATCGTTTATATTAATATGAATTGGCTTCTCTTTAATTGAGTGATTGTTATAGCCTCGAAGTTTAGGAATACGAATAATAAGATCGCGTTCTGCGGGCCTTATATTTCGACCCGAACGAGATTTCTGACCCTTTAAACCACGACCAGAATAATTACCACGCTTCCCACCACGACCAATACGAATTCGACGCTTCAGTGGGTTATTTAATTGTAATTCATGAAGTTGCATAGTGATTATTTAATCCTCTCTGAATTAAACTTTTTTAATGCTTCCACTGTCGCAAGTGCATTCGTGAGTTTATTGGTAGTGCGGCCGAGACACTTTGCAGTTACGTCCTTGATTCCCGCAAGAGAAACAACGGCACGCACCGCGCCTCCTGCAATAAGACCATGCCCAGTCACTGCAGGCTTTAAGCGAATTTTCGCAGCTCTAAATTTTGCTTCAACTTCGTGGAAGATAGTGCGGCTATCTTTTAAATTCACCTTTATGAGATTTTTCATTGCATCATGCTTTGCTTTCGAAATAGACTCCGCAACGTCAGCACCCTTTGCAATTCCCACTCCTACTTCACCTCTACGATTGCCCAAAACCACAGTTGCACGAAAACGAAAACGCTTTCCTCCCGCAACCACGCGAGTAACTCTTCGAAGATCAAGAACTTTTTCGTCATAGTCGCTCTTCTTATGCATTTGTCTATTAAAATTTCTCATATGATTATATCTTTACCCCTGCTTTTATTACGCCGTCTGCAACTGCTTTTACACGACCATGAAATCGGTAACTACCACGATCAAAAACAACTACCTTAATTCCCTTCTCAAGAGCTTGTTTACCAAGAGACTCTCCCAATACCTGAGCTTTTTCTATAGGAGTTTTCTCCTTCTCGCCTTTTAATTGCTTTGTAGAAAGAGATAAAACTGTCTTTCCCTCTGCGTCATCAATACACTGAGCATACGTATGAATATTGCTTCTAAAAATTGAAAGCCGAGGTCTAAGAAGAGTGCCAAAAAGCTTCGCTCGAGTTCTTCGCGCACGTCGCATCTTTTGAATATTGTTATAGATAACTTGTTTCATGGATATGTATTATTTTGCTCCCGCACCCACTGCTTTCTTTCCCGCTTTCTTTATAATCACTTCGCCTTGGTAGCGAATACCCTTACCTTGATATGGATCTGGCTTCTTTAATTTCTTAATACTCGAAGCAACTTGACCGACTAAATGTTTATTGATACCTGAAATTTTTATAAGAGTTTTTTCTACTATAATAGTGATACCTTCTGGGATATTAAATCGAACCTGATGAGTAAAGCCAATATTTAACACAAGAACCCTGCCTTCAATTGACGCACGATATCCAACACCCACGAGCTCAAGAGTCTTTGCAAAACCTTGCGCAACTCCCAATACTGACTGATTTAATAAAGACCTCATTGTTCCCCAATTTGCACGAGCCTGTTTGTAATGTTTTTCGGTACTAACCACGATATCGTTCTTATCCTTGTCTACCCTTACATCGATATCTTCTAATATAGATAGTGTTAAAGAACCGAGCTTTCCGGTTACTTTCACATCTCCATTTCCCACTTCCACATTTACTCCCTCAAGTATCTTAATTGGCTTTTTTCCTAATCTGCTCATGATGTAATAGTATTTACCATACCTCAAACAATAATTCACCTCCTATCTTTTGCTTGCGAGCATCCTCAGTCGTCATAATTCCACGAGAAGTTGATATCACACCAATGCCATAACCACTCTTTACTGGACGCAATGTCTTAAAAGAAGAATAGAGATGACGTGATGGACTACTCAAGATTCGCACTCCACGGATCGAGGGGCCAAGCTTCATTTCAATATATTTTTTACTCCTTCCTTTTTTCTCTGCTTCTTTCAAAAATCCTCTTTTCACAAGAATTTCTGCAATCGCCATATCCATCTTTGAAAAAGAAATGATGACCTTGTTTTTATTCAAAGCTGCTGCATTTTTAACTTTTGTAAGTAAATCAGTATACATAATAGTTACCACGAAGCTTTTGTAACGCCTGGAATCTCTCCACGACTTGCCATTTCACGGAAACAAATCCTACAAAGACCAAAATCTCTTATATATCCACGCTTGCGTCCACAACGAAAACATCGAAACACGATACGAGAACTAAACTTTGGCTTCTTTTTAGATCGGGCAATTACTGAGGCTTTTGGCATATAATTAGATAAATCTATACTAATTTAGATACAAATACAATAAGAGTTATTTCCTAAGTGGAATTCTAAGCGACCTATAAAACTCCACTGCTTCACTTTGATCCTTTGCACTTGTAACAATCGTGATCTCAAGACCGAAGTTAACTTTTGAAAATTCCGGACTAATCTCTGGGAATACTAATTGCTCCTTGAGACCAATATTTAAATTCCCATGACTATCAATATTCTTCAGAGACAACCCGCGAAAATCTTTAATACGGGGCAATACTAAATTAATAAGACGTCCTAAAAAGTCACGAGAACGCTTGCCGCGCAATGTCACCATGAGACCTATAACTTGCCCAGTTCTTATTTTAAAACCAGCAATGGATTTCCTTGCAGCATTAGTCTTAGGATATTGTCCTGTAATAGAAGCGAGTTCCTTCATAACCTCAGGCAACATTTTCTCTTCAAACTGAGGCACTTGACTCATTCTCCCTAAGCCTATATTAACGACCACCTTCAAGACACGAGGCTTTTTAAATATATTTACAGTGTTTTTTGGCATTTTCTGCAAAATCTAATTTTAGTTCCCGACTCTTCTCGAACTCCTATACGCACACCTCGACCGCACGAAGAACACATAAGAAGTACATTGGAAACATTAAGTGGGCGAGGAATAGAAATAACTTCTCCTTTCTGTCCTTGCTTACGAGGACGAACATGTTTTTTTACCATATTCAGTCCATCAACCAATACCCTGCCTTGATCGGGAAAAACTTTAAGAACCTTGCCAGATTTACCCTGATCCTTTCCGCTCATAATTTGAATTGTATCGTTCTTTTTTATTCTCATGTAGATGTTATTTAGACTATTTCCTCCGCAAGAGTAAAAATCTTTTCAAATCCAAAATCCTTAATCTCTCTCGGGATCGGACCAAAGATACGAGTTGCGCGAGGCTCTTTCTTTTCGTCAATAAGTACTGCTGAATTTTCATTAAATCTCACATAAGAACCATCGGGACGACGAATATTGTTTCTCTGACGCACAATAACAGCTTTAACAACATCTTTTTTCTTTACTGCCTTACGAGGCTCAGCAACCTGCACTGAAGCAATGATGATATCCCCAACTTGAGCAAACTTTTTACGAGAACCTCCAAGTACTCGAAAACAACGAATAGTCTTCGCTCCTGAATTATCTGCAACTTTTAATATTGCTCTTTCTTGGATCATGATAGTGGATACTTATGCTTTCTCAATAATTTTCCAACGCTTCTCTTTACTCATTGGCCGAGTTTCCTCGATCACCACTGAGTCATTCATTTTATATTCCTCATTTTCATCATGAGCCTTAAACC
>MHJO01000022.1:0-6660 GCA_001818015.1 Candidatus Harrisonbacteria bacterium RIFOXYD1_FULL_40_9
TATGGCTTGATGAGTTGCTCCATCGGGACCCACGGAAATTCCTGCATGCGCGCCCACGATTTTTACATTTGAATCGTTATAAGAAATTGTTGTTCGAATTTGTTCCCAATTTCGTCCCGGAGAAAAGCATGCATACGAAGAAATGAAAGGAATTTTTCCTGATATGCCAAGCCCCGCAGCAATTGTGGCCATATTCTGCTCTGCGACTCCGACTTCAAAAAAACGATCCTTAAATTTCTCAGCAAACTTTTGCGAACGAGTGGATTCCATAAGGTCTGCGCATAATACAACAACATTTTTATCTTTTTCACCGGCAATCACCAAGCCATCGCCATACCCATCACGAGTGGGCTTCATCTCCTGCTCTGCCTCAAAAATTTGTGGATATAGTGCGAGTTCCGGGTTAATCATATATTTAATCCTTTACTTCTTTCATAATACCTCTGCATAAGCCAGATACTTCCTCCTATTACAAGCACTGCAATAACAAGCCCGACAAAGAATTTCATTTTATCGTCCGTACTATTCCATCCTCGTCCATATCCATAGACGATGCTATAAAGTCCTGCGACCATAATGCCGATGGGCACGCTTTGGCTCACGAGCGCAGTTTTGAAAAGCAAAAGAAACCCAAAAGCGAACACGAGAATGCCTACAATATTCGCAATAATAAAGAGATTACGATTATACGTTCGTAGTGTCCCACGATATTCTTCTTCTTTTGTACGTTCCTCGGCATAAAACTTATCCATGCACTTAGTGTCTTCGGACTTACATTTCTCATATGCATATGACCGCGCAATGGAAAGAAGATACTCCTCTCGCTCTGGTTCAGGATAAAATGCCTTTATTCCCAGATGAATTAATGCAGTAAGGATAATTGCCGTTGCGATCCCTAAAATAATATTAATAATCTTCATATTATAAGTTATTGATGTTCTGATTTAATACGGCCTCTTAATGTCCTTAATTCATGGAGCGCATCTTTCCCCTCATTCGCCGTCGGGGGCTTTCCGTGCCACAAGTAATCACGCTCCATAAAACTTACTCCCTTCCCCGGAATCGTATGAGCAATAATGACCGTGGGCTTTTCATATATTGCCTGCGCTTCTTTTACCGCATCAACAAACTCCTCAATATTATGCCCATCGGTTTCTGTGACATGCCAATTAAACGATTCGTATTTGTCTCGCAATGATTCAAGAGGCATTATGTCTTCTGTATATCCATCAATTTGAATGTTGTTCCGATCAATAACGCCTATTAGATTATTGAGCCTATTCTTTCCCGCAAACATAACTGCTTCCCATATATTTCCTGAATTATGCTCTCCATCGGACATAAGACAATATACTCGATATTTCTTTTTATCGAGCCTCGCAGCAAGCGCAACTCCTATTGCCTGAGAAAGTCCCGATCCTAAAGGGCCAGAGGTAGTTTCTACTCCTGGAAGTGCAGTCCGATGAGGATGACCCTGAAGACGAGTATTGAGCTTTCTTAATGTTCTTAATTCCTCAAGAGGAAAATATCCAACACGAGCCATTGCAGCATAGCGAACCGGACAAATATGGCCATTCGAAAGAATTAATCGGTCACGATCGGGCCATAAAGGCTTCTTCGGGTCGTGATTTAAAATATGGAAATAAAAGGCAGTAAAAATATCGGCCATTCCAAGAGGCCCGGCAGAATGCCCAGACCCTGCCTCAACAAGCATTTCTATGATATCTCGACGAACACGACTTGCCATGTCCTCGAGAAATTTAAGTTTCTTTTCTTGAAGCATAGATTAGATTATCTTTAACTCACGATACGCGTTTACCGGATTTTGAGCTTTAAGAATATATGACGCTGAAACAATGATGTTCGCACCTCTTTCCTTGGACCACTTGGCGTTTTCTCTATTGATTCCTCCATCTACTTCAATTGTAGCATCAGATCTTTTCTCTCTCAAAAACGCAATTGTTTCGAGAACTTTTTTATTAAATACTTGGCCTGATTCACCTGGAGCAACTGCGAGCGTCTGAAAATAAGCACATTGATTAATGTAAGGCTCAAGTGCTTTAGGTGGAGTTATGGAAGTAATTGCAAGCATACAATCAATATTCCGTGTATCGCATTCATCTTTTATAGACTCAAAAGTATTAAATGAAAGTGTTTCTATGTGAATAATCATTCGTTTTACGAAAGATAACGCGATCCACTCGGCTATGTGTGTTTCTGGATAATCCACCATCAAATGAATCTCGACATTGATAGCTTTATTCTCTAATAGTGTTTTTATTTCATCGGGAGTTCCCCATGATTTCACCGCATTAAAAGTGCCATTTGAGACATCAATGTGAGTCCATAAATTTTCTTCACGAAGCGAAGCAATAATCTCAAGACTCTTCTTTGCTTCTTCATATGATCGCGCATTAATTGCAGGAATTACTATCATGCTTTTTCTATTTTATTGATGCGCCTTACATGACGCTCTTCGCCCGAAAAAGAGGTAGTGAGCCAGAGCGATATCGCACGCAACGCCTCATCTTCTTTTAAGAATCGCGCACCCAAAGAAAGTATATTTGCATTATTATGCTCACGAGAAAGAGCGATAATCTCAAGTGATCCGCCATAATATACTGCCGCCCTTACCCCCCTATATCGATTCGCAACCATTGCCTCTCCTTCTCCTGAACCACCAAAAATAATACCGCGAACATTTTCTTGATCTCGAGCAATATTTACTGCGGCTTTATGAATAAAATCAGGATAGTCATCCTTTTCGTCAGATTCGGCGGGACCACAGTCTTTTATGGTATGTCCTTTTTCTATGAGAAACTTTTTTACTTTCTCTTTAAGCTCGAAGCCTGCATGATCTCCTGCAAGATAAATAATCATATGCATTCAATTATAGATCAATTGGAGTAGTTACTGAATATGGCTGAAACGTATCTGAAATTCTTATTGTAATGGGCTCTATGTGAACAATTTTCTTTTTTTGTATAGTAGCTTTCACCATAAGCCCCTCCATGGTTTCTTTTGAAAAGTCTTGATCAAATATAAAATTTCCAAGACTATATATAATCACTCCACTCTTATATCTTTCAATTTCTTGCACGACGTGCGGATGATGTCCTACGATCAAATCTGCTCCTGCGTCAATAAGATCGCGCGCAATCTTTTGCTGATTTCCATCTGAATGATTTTGATATTCATTTCCCCAATGAAACGAAATAATAACTAAATGAATCCCTTCTGACTTAAGCCTTTGAATAACGTTATGGACTTTTTCTGTTTCAAATGTACTAATTCCGGGATTTTCTCCTCGCGCTTCAAGGCTTCGCGGATAAAGATTTGTGTACGCAAGAAAAGCAATTTTTGTTCCTTTTAAATCGAATATATGATGTTCATTTGCCTTCTCTTCATTCTTTCCTGCTCCAATGCCCTTAATACCATTGCTCTCCAGAATTTCTCTTGTATCAGTAAGCGCATCTCTTCCCCAATCCCATATGTGATTATTTGCAAGAGAAAGAATATCAAAGCCAGCAAATTGGAGCCCCTCTACAACCCTCGGCTTTGCACGAAAGGAATATATACTTCCCTGATTCGCACCACGATTTGAAATTGGTCCTTCTAAGTTCCCAAATACCATATCTGCTTTTAATAATTCTTCTGCGATAAGCGCAAATGGATAACGAGCATCATTCTTCCGCTTCTCAATCATCTTTCCCACGCTTCGAGAGAGCATGATATCGCCCACAAAAATAAGTTCGTAAGCTTTATTTTCTTTACGAGCACGATTTGAAGCTTTTAACTGATTAAGAACACCATACAAGCTATCTCCTGAATTACGAATATGTTCTAACTCTTTATAAAATTCAGTTCTGTAACGCAAAAAAAGTCCTCCAAAAACTGCAACAATAACGCAGAAGATGATGAGGTTATATTTTGAGAAATTGGGCAACTTTCGTAACATGCTGCACTAATGTCGTGACATATCCCCACTCGTTGTCATACCACGAAAGCACTTTCACCAAATCGCCATCAATTACTTTTGTGTATTGAAGGTCAACGATTGCGCCATAAGATTCTCCAATAATATCCGATGAAACAATCTGATCTTCAGTTACTTTTAGAATATCCTTCCAACGAGGCTCGAGTGCGGCACTCTTCAAGATAGAATTCACTTCTTCGACTGTCGTAGATCGAGAGGCAATAAAAGTAAGGTCAGCAAGAGAGCCTGTGATAACAGGAACTCTATATGCAAGCCCATCAAATTTACCTTCTAAGTTTTTTACCGCCCGTGTCACAGAGATTGCC
This sequence comes from Candidatus Harrisonbacteria bacterium RIFOXYD1_FULL_40_9, assembly GCA_001818015.1. Lineage (GTDB taxonomy): Bacteria > Patescibacteriota > Minisyncoccia > UBA6257 > XYD1-FULL-40-9 > XYD1-FULL-40-9. The sequence goes on from MHJO01000022.1 coordinate 4,303, forward strand.
GCGCCTGTAAATGAAGGTGAAATATTTGCTGCCGCCGCACGTCCTCGCCTGAAATCATGTCCTTTTGTGGGCCCATCGACAAGATTCTGTGTTGCCGTATAGCCATGAACTGTTGCAAGCAATGCCTTCTTCACTCCAATCGTCTCGCTCATAATAGCCGCCACAGGATGCGTGGCATTTGTAGTACATGAACCATTCGACGTTATAAGGCAATTTTTTAACTCAAATTCGTTTACTCCCATAAGCACGGTTTTCGCATCTACTTGCTCGTCATCCTTCGCGGGAGCAGTAATGATCACTCGTTTTGCTCCTGCTTCTATATGAGCACGAGCTTTCTCGAATGACTCAAATACGCCACTTGATTCAACGACAATATCAATCTTCAATTTCTCCCAAGGAAGATTTTCTGCTTCTTTTTCTTCGATCACCTGAATCTTTTTTCCACCCACAATAAGTTCGCCACCATTTCCGCTTGTATTTCGAGAAAAAGTAATTTCCTTTTCAAATACTCTGTAGACCGAATCATACTTGAGAAGATATGCAAGATTCTCAATGTCGCCTAAATCATTAATCGCGACAATTGTAATATCTTTTCGGCCAAAAGCCTGCCTAAAAAATAATCTTCCAATCCTTCCAAAACCATTAATTGCTACACGTGTCATGTGTTTATTATATCCCGTTAATGAATAAAAGAAATCCTTAATATGATCTATTATCATCTCTTGAATTGTACTGTATCCTCAATACCTATTCCAAGTTCACGTACTCTGCCCGCATTCACCTCAAGAACCATATCCGCCGGTTCCTTGGGGGAATATACACGACGCGGGAAGAAGAACGACTCGGGACGCACATTCTCTGTAATATCAATAATTCTGCCATTGCGAATCCATATAAAATCGAGAGGAAAGTTCATCCCACGCATCCAGAATGAATATGTGTTCGGAGTATTAAACACAAAAAGCATTCCGCTTTCATTATGAAGCGTTTTTCGATACGAAAGACCTCGCGCACGAGAAAATAGCGTGCGAGCAACTTCCACGCGCAATACATGTGAGCCTATCTCGATATCTCTCACTTCACGAATATCACTGCGCTTCAATACAAGCCAAAGAATCACAACTCCGCATAAAAATATAAAAAGCAAGATCGCGAAAAGAAAAGAAATTTTCATGGATAGAGAAATCGAAACACCACAATCCCGAATGCAACCGCAACATTTAATGACTCTTTCTTTCCGTGCATCGGTATTTCTATTATATGATGCACTACATGCAATATCGACTGAGAAATGCCTCGCACTTCATCCCCCACAATAAGAGCCACATTCGAATGATCCTCTATTTGCTCCATCTTGTGAAATGGCATTGATTGCTTTGACTGTTCGATTGCGTAAATCACAAAACCATCGCTTTTTAAATCTCGAATCAAAGAAACTATGCTTTTCACTTTCTCCCACGATACTGAATGCTCCGCTCCCAAAGAGACTTTCGTGAGATTGGTATTTTCTCTACTGAAACGATCTATGGGAGCAGGAGTAATTCCACAAAGATAGAGCTTTGTGATGCCCGCCGCATCAGCAGTGCGAAAAATCGATCCTACATTATGCGAACTTCGAATATTTTGCAAAACTGCAACCATACGCCTATTATATCAAAAGCGCATATGTTCTTTTATAAAAAGGAGTGGTGTAGATGGCGAAAATGCAATTAGGAATCTTTGATTGGAATGGAACACTTCTCGACGACATGCTTCTCTCGTTTGTGTGCCTAGTAGAAACATTTACCCGTTATCGCGTGCCAGTGCCAACACTTAGCGAATATCGAAATGAAATATACCATGGTGTCACTCGCTTTTATCAAACACGCGGACTGCAGCACTACGTCAACAAAGACCACGCGAAAGAGATTCGGAAAAGACTTTATCGAGAACTATGCAAGCAATCCCATCTTCGACCACACACGGAAGAAATACTCATCAAACTTCGATCTATGGGCATAAAAATCGCTCTTGTGACCGGCGAAGATCACGCCGTGCTTCAAGATACCCTTCTGCGGCTCAAGATTGAGAATTTTTTTGACCACATTGAATCAGAAGTACCGACCAACAAAGAACCCGCTATCTGCAATATGATGAATCGTTTCAATGTCCTTTCAGAGAATACGTTTTTCGTAGAGGATTCTCCCGGCAATATAAAAATAGGAAAAGAACTCGGCATCACAACGATTGGAATAATGGGAGGGCATGCCCCTGATGATGCCGTATCATACGCATCTCCGCATTTTCTCATTGATTCACTTACGCTAATACCCACGATCCTAGAAACTATCCATGCATCAAGAGAAAAAGATTAAAATC
>MHJO01000022.1:6677-7928 GCA_001818015.1 Candidatus Harrisonbacteria bacterium RIFOXYD1_FULL_40_9
ATTCTTCGGGATTTCTTATTATTCTTCTAGCCCATCAAGCACCATATACATATCTCCTGGTCTTTCGAGCCATGGATTTCCACAATTCCATAAATAAAACTTGCCATCCGGATATGGATCCCCGGTAAGCCATCCCACTTCATATCCTTCATCGAAAAGCGTATTGCTATTATTTTTGCTTTGAATAGTAAACCAATACGTGCCAGGATCAAGCTTCATCCCATCGAGATCAAAAGAATATACAAGTGGAATTGTCTCTATTTCTTCTCGCATTTTTACTACCTCCTTAAGGATTTCACCTGAAGGTAATCCACTTGCATTGCTTTCAATACGGAGCGCGGCATTATCCATATTTTTCACCGACGTCTTTTGAAGAAGTGTTTTGAATGTACTAAGCGTCACTTTCTTTCCAAATGTGACACTTTGAGCAACATATGAAGAAGTTGCGCATGTCTCACCCTTAAATGCAAATGAAGCCATTGCATCACGATTTGACTGATTAATAAGCGGCTCCGGCGGGCCATTTACGAAAAATTCAACAATTGCAGAATTCGAATAATTCAACACTTCGTCATGTGCACGTACTCCGACTTTGTAATAAGTTTTAATTACGGTGTCTACAAATTCATGTCGCAATTGAAGTGGATCATTCCCAAAAATCATCGTCGAAACTTCACGCCATCCATTGTTTTCTAGTACAAGCGTTGAAGAAACAGTGGAACTCACCACATTCATCTCATAACGGATCGAACTCTTTAATGAATCATTATCCTCTGATTCTCGCCACGAAATATCTGCTCGCGTGCCTTCTTCATTCACACTCGCCGAAATACCCAAAGGGTCGGTTGGTTTTGCACTTACCGGAGTTGAGGTTCCGAAATAATATTTTGTTGTATCCACTGCCACAAGCTCAAATTCAGCGACACCCGATGGAGAAGATGCGCGACGAGAATAGTAGCCAACCGTCACATAATCTCCTTCTATAAAAGAAGCGCCATTTACGAGAAGATTAAGCCGTGTAGGTAAAACATCATAAAAATCCATTACCTTCCCATAAAGACCTCCGGGTCTACAGTTTAATTCAATCCCCGGAAGCAAAACCCACGCCTTGTTACTGCTAATTCCTGAGCAATCTTTGTAGAAAATAGGAATAGATTCTGTACTTGGAACAAAATCATCAAGCGAAGTTAAAATATTTTTTGTAGATGCCGGCTTATTTTTATAAAAAACAAGAATCTTGTATTTATCCTC
>MHJO01000022.1:7951-10206 GCA_001818015.1 Candidatus Harrisonbacteria bacterium RIFOXYD1_FULL_40_9
CCGGAATGAATTGAGAACTCGCATAGCGGAGATCAAAAAAATAGGTAGTCGTTGCGGAAGGAATAGGGTACACAAATAAATTATTTATAAAACTTTTCACAAGCACGGGCTCTCCTGTTATTGAACTTATCTCGGTGCCGCTTGCATTACGTGCTTTCACTGTAAATATGTATTCTGACCCGACTTCTTTAAGGGAAACTATTGCCGTGGTGCTTGTAGTAATCTGAATAAGTGTTGATGAGCTTGTGTTTCCATTTATCTGAGATACATAACTTACCTCATAACGCACATCATCTCCTCCGCTATTTCGAGCAAAAGAATCCCAATTCAAGTCAAATCCAAGCAAAGTTGACGAAAGCGCTACCACACTAAGCTCATCATTTTCAAACATCATAAGAGAGTTTCTTGGTCCTGGAACTTCCCGAATAATAAAATCGGATGAACTGTCGGTATCACAGCTTCTTTCCTGTCTTTCATTAAGCGGACTCACACATTGCCCATTTTCCAGTGTTTTTCGTTCAATGCTCGCGCCTCTTTTAGGCATCAACACTGAGCCGCTTTCTTCTTTTTTACTGTAATGGACTTCATCAATAACAGCTTCCTCGTGCATAATCGATACCCGCCCACCGCTTTGTGTGTGCAGAAACCCTGTTCCCGAAAGTAAGTCGGGTATTGGAACAGTGCTTGATGTATAATCGTCAAGCCCGATTAAAAAATAACCCCGGGATGCAATACCGCTTCCGGAGTTTAATTGAATCTTTTTTACAGGAGATTCTGTTTCAATTCCCTCATCATTGCCCGGACCACTTACCCAAAGCCACATATTATCCAAAGAGATATTTTGATTGGTTGGATTATAAAGTTCAACAAAATCTTTATTGCTTCCTGTTTGATCTGGATACAATTCACTAATAAGAATATGGCCAGCAGTAGATGTCGCAAGAAGCGCCCCACTAACTCCTCCGCTATTTTCTTTTCCGGGAGTACCAAAAATCTCACTAGATGTATCCCCCTCGTACGTTCCCCACTCACTATTATTTTTTCGTTCCATTGAACGACGTTCGTCTTTACTGCCTCCGGGCCACTCCAAACTCGCATTCACCTCATCCACAAGCTCACACGAACTATTATAGAGATACAAAGCCTCATTCGAATTCTCTAGTCCCCCTGTATATATTTTCTTTGCGGCAATCGAAGGAAGCGTTCCCTCATCAGTGCGCTCGAGCACATAGAATCCTGAAGATCCGATTACATCCTCAGCTTCAAACGTAATTGCAATCTCATTATCTTTATCGCGTAGATGCCATCCTTTCAATGATATTTGCGCACCAGTCTCATTCATCAACTCAATCCATTCATCGCTCGAGCTTTTTAGCGTCCCCATCCACTGGACCTCGTTTATTCGCACTGGTTTTTGAGATGCAGGAACTGCGCCATCTCTTACACACGCGATAGTATTAGGAATTTCTGCATTACTACTTGCTTGCTCGGAAGAACCTCCCGAACTTCCTCCACTACCTCCTCCCGAAGAAAATGAAGGGGTAAAATTACTATTCTCGGCTCGCGGAGTTCCAAGTCCTACGCCTTGATGCGTGTGCCACGAGAAATTAGCACCTCGCTCCATAGTCCTTCTCTGCACTGCATCACCCGCAGGCCACTCGGAACGCGCGAGTACCTCGTCTATAAGCACACAATTATTGTCAAAAAGCCTCAGTCCATCGTTCTTCTGAGAAAGCGCTCCTTGATAAATTACATCCGCATCAACTGCAGGTGCGGAATTATTATCAGTCCTCTCAAGAAGAAAGAGTGGCGACGCCTTTGTTATCTTTGCATAAGCATCAAACATAATCTGAACATCATCTTTTTCTCCGATAAGTTGCCAGCCTTTAAGCGAGTGAATATTTCCGCTTATGTTTTTAAGTTCAATCCATTCATCGTTGGCGCTCTTCTCTGTTCCCATCCACGCAAGTTCATTAATGATTACCGGAAGCCGAGTGGGTATCTCTCCATCCCCTTCTTCGAAGCGACAAAAAACTGGCTGCTTGATTTCTTCTTTTTTCGGAGCAGAATCCACAGAAACTTCTATTCTTGTGGGTTTTGGAGGGTCGGATTTTACGATTAATCGAGTCACCGCACTGATTGCCTCAGATATCTTTGGTAAAAAAGGATTGCCTTTGCGCTCTAAAGAATTTTCCTCTTTACCTTCTTCGTCCGCTTCTTCGGAATCAGAAAACGAATCATCTTCTTCTTTGGCC
>MHJO01000022.1:10233-10376 GCA_001818015.1 Candidatus Harrisonbacteria bacterium RIFOXYD1_FULL_40_9
TGAGTAACTTGTATGGATGTATTGCCGGTGAGCACACTTACCACATTACTCACGAGATCAACCACTCTTCCTGTGGTATTTTTTATTCCTGAAACTGCACGAGCAAACAATGATTGCTTACCGGTGCGTACAAAATTAGGGTC
>MHJO01000023.1:0-788 GCA_001818015.1 Candidatus Harrisonbacteria bacterium RIFOXYD1_FULL_40_9
TTCTCGGCGATACAGTCAACTATTGGATAGGACACTTTTTTGGTGATAGATTAGTTGCAAATCCAAGAGTTCCAATCAACAAGGAACATATTGAGGAGACACAAAAATTCTTTGACAAGCATGGTGGCAAAACTATCATTCTTGCCAGGTTTGTCCCAATAGTGAGAACGTTCGCCCCTTTTGTAGCGGGTATTGGAAGAATGAAATACTCTCAATTTATTTCCTATAATGTTATTGGTGGTGTTCTATGGGTGCTTGTAGCTACGCTAGCAGGATTTTTCTTCGGGAATATACCATTTGTGAAAGAGAATTTTTCACTAGTAGTACTTGGTATTGTGGTAGTATCTGTTGTCCCTATGATCTCTCCTCTCGTTAAAAAGATCATTGAAAAGACAGTAAGGAAAATCTGATGAGCGGTACACTATATGTAATTGGTACTCCAATTGGAAACTTGGGTGATATAACACTTCGCGCAATTGAGACGCTTGGAAAAATCGAAGTTTTGTTTTGCGAGGATAGTAGAGTGACATCGAAGCTAATTAATCATTTAATTGCAAAAGGTCTTATCACGAATAAACCTAGATATGTTCCGTATAACGAATTTAATGAAGATCGCATATTTGCCCAGATAGTTGAGATGGTAAGCCAAGGTAAGGAAGTGGGGCTTGTGAGTGATGCCGGAATGCCTGCGATCTCCGACCCAGGTTACCGGGCAATACGTGGATGTATCGACGCAGGACTGAACGTGCAAGTTATACCCGGACCAACTGCGCTAACTACCGCTCTGC
>MHJO01000023.1:799-1036 GCA_001818015.1 Candidatus Harrisonbacteria bacterium RIFOXYD1_FULL_40_9
ATTGGTGGTGAGATGACACTCTATCTGGGTTTTCTTCCTAAAACGAGTGGCAAGGCTATGCGAATGCTTAAGGCTGCCAATACAATGATGGATGAAGTATCTTCCACTCGCACAGTTCTTTATGTCTCTCCTCATCGACTACTCAAGGATCTAGCTCATGTCCATGAAGTCATGGGTGATATCCACTGTGTATTACTGCGTGAGCTAACTAAGCAATTTGAGGAGAGAGTAGAGGGA
>MHJO01000023.1:1401-10083 GCA_001818015.1 Candidatus Harrisonbacteria bacterium RIFOXYD1_FULL_40_9
AACTGCTCTCCCGCCATATTTCTCATAAAAAAGATGGGCGCGTTCTATGTGTCTTTTATTAAAGAAAAAAGAATCTTCTTTTTTAAAAATTCTTGGGCCAATACGCGCCCCAAACATATACCCCACAGAATCTCCCAATACTGCCGCAATAAATGCAATACCGCAAAGAATTTTTATATCGAGAATGTCTTGCGATGCAAGAAAGCCTGCGATAAAAAGAAGGCTATCCCCTGGAAAGAAAAGTCCCAAAAGCACCCCAGATTCCATAAAAATCACTGCAAAAATACCAAGATAGCCCGTGATTTTTATAAATGTTACTAAATCAAACATTGTTATTTCTCTTTGAGTTGCTGTTTTAGATTTTCAATAAGAGGTACTCGTCTTTGATCCACAGCATAATATTCTCCAAGATTCCAAGCCATACAAGAACCCACCGCAATAAGTCCGATAAGCGAAGAAAGAAACTCATTCTCCTTCGTTTCTATAAGAGAAAAGGTAATATTGTGCTCTTCATATAACGCTTTCACAATTTCGAATCGCTTCACTATACGAGGATCGTCATGGACATCAATGAGCATAATCGGATACATATCTTGAACTAAATGATTTTTTTGGTTGTCCCATTGCTCAATCTCATTATGAGTAGCTTCAGGAAGAACATTCGAAAATGCAGGAATTTTTGCTGTCTCATTGCATTGTATTTTCCAGAAATATCCAATACCTTTACTTCTTAAGGAACTCCAAATAAGAGGAACTTTATCGCGCAATAATTCGGCAAGCTCCCTTCCTTTAAATTCACATGCCTTGAAATCTATCGTACCGCACTTTTTAATCTCCTCGAGCGCTTTCGTGTTTTTGATACATGCACATAGTGCCTTAAGAGAAAGGATCACCGCCATGCGTGGATGATCCACTATATGCGGAAGAGCAATATAAGGCACATAATCTTCTTGTGCCCAACTCAAAAGCTCGCCTCCTTGAGTAATGACCACAATAGGAAATTCTTTTTCTCGAGCTACTCTATACGCATCAAGGGTTTCTTCGGTATTACCTGAATAAGAACTTATTACAATAAGAGTGTTCCCGTCATTTTTAAGATAAAAAGGAACTCCATAATCTCTATGAATCGTAATATCACAAAGTGGATCTACGGCCTTTATAAATTCTGCCGCTATATTAGAACCACCCATGCCCATAACCACGAAGCGGGTATAATTACCAAGCTTTTCTTTATTCTCAATAACCGGGACATATTCACATTGCTCTTTGAATCGAAATTCGTCATTATTCATATCCCAATCATACATGATAGCGAAAACTCTCTAAAGAGTTGCCAAAACACTCAAAAATTGATCTTTTAATATTTCCCACCTATACTTACCTTCGTGGGTAAAAAAATCAATGAATTTGTGCATAGAAAGCAAGTAGATTTTCTTACTATTCTCGAAAAGAATTGGCGCGATTGGTTTTTGAAACCTCTTACACTTATCTTATTTAAGTTCGGTATATCCGCAAACCTCATCACTACTCTCGGATTTATCCTTATATTTGGAGGCGTCATCGGACATATATACGAAATTCCTATTCAATATCAATTCTTCATAGTGCTCCTCGCGGCATTAAGTGACCTTATTGATGGCCCACGAGCGCGTAATCATAATGAGGTCACTGCTCTTGGAACATGGCTTGATCATATTCGTGATGGTTTTCTAATTGCATGGGTAACGTATCTCGTTTACGCATTTAAACTTCTGCCCTCCGAATGGCTCATTGTGCTTTGGGTTATCCAACTTGTGATGACATGGATTATTGTAAAAGATTTCTTAATTGGCGTACTTCAGAAGCCGATGAATGAATGGCATGCCTTCGCTCATCGCTATTCCTTTTCAAAACTCCAAGCAAGCGTTATTGGACGACTTCAATTTTTCTTTTGGAACCTAGGATATATCGCACTTTTATTCTTTCTACTTCTCCCAAATCCCATTCTTATTCTTTTAGGAAAATCGTTTCTTGCACTCACAATTGTATTTGCAAGCCTTAATACGTACAAGATTTACGCAACGATACGGTAATTTTCTAATGTTTTATACCAGTTTTTATAAATTCCACGAAAAGCGGGTGTGGATTAAGAGGCCGTGATTTAAATTCAGGGTGAAATTGTGTCCCAAGAAAAAATGGGTGTTCTTTATGAGACAGCTCAATAATTTCCATGAGTTTTTTATCAGACGAAAAACCCGAAAACACAAGTCCCTTCTTTTCTAATTCTTCGATATAAATAGGATTTACTTCGTAACGATGCCTGTGACGCTCTGAAATAAGATATTTTTTATATGCGCTATATGCAATTGAACCCTTTTTTAATACTGCAGGATATGCACCGAGCCGCATCGAAGCTCCAAAATTTTTCTCCGCAAGATTCTTTTTCTGCTCTGGCAAAATATCTATGACGGGGTGCGAAGTTTCTGCATTAATTTCAGTAGTATGAGCCTGCTTCCATCCGAGCACAGATCGTGCAAACTCGATAACTGCAATCTGCATTCCATAACAAAGCCCAAAATAAGGAATTTTATTTTCTCTGCAGTGTCGAGTGACCGCTATTTTCCCTTCAATGCCACGCTCCCCAAAGCCTCCCGGAATCACAATGCCATTATATTCGCTTAGTTTTTTTAGATTATTTTTATGCATCGGATTCAATGCAGTATCAAAATCCTCAGCATTAAGCCATTCAATAACAGGTTTTCGTTTTATAAAAAAAGCGGCATGCTTTACCGCTTCAAGCACTGAAAGATATGAATCCGTAAGCACAAAATCTCCTGTATTAAAGTACTTTCCAACAATTCCAATCCTCACGGGCTTCTCGGTATTAATAATCGTATGTACAAGATCCCCCCACTCTTTTAAATCGCGTCCGCGAGGCCGCAGAGACATCTTCTTCAAAATGACTTCGCTAATATTATCTTTTTCAAAATTAATGGGAACCTCATAAATACTTATCACGTCAGGCGCAGAAATTATATCTTCTTCTCGCATACTACAATTAAACGCGATCTTGTCTTTTCTTTTTTTATCAATAGGAACTGATGCGCGCGCGATAATAATATCAGGCTGAAGTCCTGCAGAATTTAACTCACGCACCGCGTATTGAGTCGGCTTTGTCTTTAATTCCCCCTCCTTCCCTTGTAGAGGCAGATAACTTACAAGAACAAGAACAACATCATTCGGCTTTCGTAACTTAAGCATTCGCACTGCCTCAAGAAAAAGCACATTTTGGTATTCCCCCACCGTTCCTCCAATTTCGGTGATAATAATATCGGCATTATTTTTTGCTGCGGCTTTATCAATTCTGCTTAAAATTTCCAGAGGAATATGAGGCACCACCTCTACGCATTTTCCCCCATACCCTAAGTTACGCTCACGATTAATTACTGTCTGATACACACTTCCTGTTGTCATATAATTTGTAGACGCAAGATCACAATTCAAGAAACGCTCATAATTGCCCATATCCTGATCACATTCAGTTCCATCGTCAAGCACGAATACTTCTCCGTGTTCTGTTGGATTCATTGTACCTGCATCCACATTCACGTAAGGATCGATTTTTGTTGCCGTTACATTAAAATTTCTCGATTGAAGAATTTTTCCAATAGAAGCTGCCGCGACGCCCTTACCTACGCCCGACATTACGCCTCCGACCACAAACACATATTTTAAATTTAATTTTTTAGACATTGTTCTATCATACTAGTCCCTGCGAATGTGGTCGAGAGCGAATCGAAGATCGCTACCTACTTTTTTTCCAGGATTAAAGATAGCATGAGGATCAAAAATCATTTTCACCTCCTCGAAAAGCTTATACGTGCTATCACCAAACATTTTCCTCAAATAAGGACTACGAATAAGCCCATCATTATGCTCGCCAGTGAGTGACCCCCCATAACGCAGCACAAGATCATATACTTTATCCATAAGTTCGGGAATCATTCCTCTTTCTTTTTCGTCTTTTAAATTCATAAGAGGAATAATGTGAAAATTCCCATCTCCAACATGACCCGCAAGCGTATAGGTAAGCGGATATTGCTTCAAAATAGCATCGAGTTGAGGCAAGAATTCAGACAAAAATGGAGGCGCCACCACAATGTCATCAATAAAAGGAGCGGTTCGTTTATTCTTAATTTTCTGACGCAAAAGATTAAAGCTCTCTCGTCGAACTGCGTGATATTTTTGAGCTTCGGCTTCGTTTTCTAGAATTCTCACTTTTACATTGAATTTTCCAATATCCTTTTCGAGGCGACTCATTGTCGCACGAAGAAAATTTTCGTTATCATGAGTAAACTCAAGGAGAAGCACAAGCTTTGGGATGCCGCGTGTTGCAATAAGTATTAGTTCCGGAATAAATTTTAAGCCAAGACTTATAATGCTTTTTACACCCATAAGCTTTGCAAATGAATAAAAATAGCGGAGCGCAAGCATGAATGTATTGTTGTCGTATGATTCAAATGCCTCAGGATCGTAAGGCAATACCATATCAACAATACGTGATAAAAGCTCTACGTCATAAAGAAACACGGCCATCATGCGAGAGTGTTTTTTAAGAGGCACAAGTCCAAGTTTGATTTCAGTAAGAAGCCCTAGTGTCCCCTGAGATCCCACAATAAGCTTCGTAAGGTCAAATTCGCCCTTCTCTTTATCCCACACATTCCACAATGCATAACCCGCAGAATTTTTAGAAACCTTCGGTCGCGCATTCATTATTTCCTCGTAATGCTCTTCGATAAGTTTATACATTTTTTTATATATCTGAGCCTCGAAACTCTTGCCTTTAATCTTTTTTATGAGCTCTTCTCTGGTAAGTGGTTTTATTACATATTCCTCCCCATCGCTCAAAATCATTTTAAGCTCACGAACATATTTCTCTGTTTTGCCATATTTTAATGTTTTTTCGCCACCGGCATTATTGCTCACCATTCCTCCCAACGCGCAAATCTCCCGAGACGCAGGAAACGAAGGCATAATCATCCCCTTCTTTAACGTCTCTCTTTCAAAATCTCTATAGAATACTCCAGGTTCAGCAACTGCGAAATCTCCATTCACTTTTCGCATGTGATTAAAATATTTTTCAAAACCCACAATAATAGATTCGCCAATACTGCCACCTGTCATATCGGTGCCCGCAGCGCGCGGAGTGAGAGAAAGCGAGTTTCCCTCCTTTCGCTCTTCTTCTACAAAAGCGACTAATGCTTTTAAATCAAGAACATCGCGTGGAAATACCACAACTTGAGGCGTAACTTGAAAAAAACTCGCGTCGCGACTATAGCGTGCACGAGTCTCTGAATCATCTAATACGTCCCCCCTTACTCGTTCCTTTAATTTCCTGATATTCATAGCGTATGTACCTATTGTATCAGTTCTTTTTCTTAATAAAAAACAGTTTTTGTGTGGTGATATGGCTTATCAAGCTTTATCTCCTGACTTTTATTCCACAAGATCCAATCAACTTCGTATGCATGAAAATTTCTTCCATATTTTTTGAGTTCATCGCACAAATATTCAACTGCCCACACTGTTGCACTTCTAATCCCTATCTCTTCCCTGCTTCCAGGCTTAATCAATTTTTCTTCATCAACTCGTTTTGCAAGCGATTTCGAATACTCAAAAATTCCCCAAAATCTTAATATTTGAGGCAATTTATAATCAGGAAATGCCGTCGCATATTCCGGATCTTCAAAATAGCCTTTACCCTTCCCTTCAAATGCGCCATAGATATCAAGACCAAGTATTTGAGCACGCTTCCATAGATATATTTTTTTGCTTCCTGCGTAAGCCACGTCATTGAATGATGGCAGTTCTTGTGCGATTTTTGGAATTAAAACAGAAAGCTTTCTATTACTTGATTCCACAAATCGAATAGCACTTCCTTTGTATTTTTTACATATCACCTCGCTTACTCCCCGCACAATAGCTGAACGTTCTCTTGTAAGCTGCAGATCCCCCTTCCCGCCAAGTAGACTTACAAATTCTTTATAAGAAATCGACTTCAGGTATTCAAAATTCGCTTTTTCTTTTTGTGTTTCAAAAAACTTACGAAGAGTAAGGGAAAGACCAAAGTATCCATTATACTGCTTTCTCTCATGAACGATATACCATTTCTTTTTCTTATGTGAGCTTGGCCAAAAGCAGAAATTAAGCGAATCGAGGAGAATATAATACGTGAGCATTGTTTCTTCGTCCTTGCTTACATAATGCATATCATAGAGCCAACATGGAGACGAAACACCCTCTTTAATCCACGTCTCCGCAACCTCCTTTATTTTCTCCTTATTAATAACCACATCCTTTGCGCGAGAAACAACTTCGAGTGTCGTTGTGCGTACTGGATTTTCATTATTTTTGCTTTTCATTATTTAAAGAATACCTTTTTTTATCTTTTCGCGCAGTATCTCGACATAGGTATTAAAGAAATAGAGGTTATGAAATGTAAGCAACTTCATGCCCGTGATTTCTTCAGCTCTAAAAAGATGGCACAAGTAACTGCGCGTATATGTTTCGCACACCATACATATACATTTCTTATCAAGTGGATTTTTGTCTTTTAGATACTTAGATTGATTAAGATTAAGCTTGCCTCCACTTACAAATGCAATTCCCCTCCTTCCATAATGGGTAGGCACAGTGCAGTCAAATAAATCAATGCCGCTTTTAATAACATCTTCCATATCCTCTAGATAACCAATTCCCAAAAGGTGCCGAGGCCTTTCTTCATTGAGTCGAGGAATTGTCCACTTTAAAATATCTCTCATCATTTCTTTACTGCTTCCCAAATCTCCTCCAATACCAAATCCGTCAAATGGAAGCGAATTAATAAAGCCTGCACTTTCTTCACGCAAATCCTTAAAATGAGATCCCTGAATAATGCCAAAAAGCGCCTGATTTTTTGATTTTCTTGCTTTAAGGCACGCCTTCGCCCACACATGAGTTCTTTTAAGCGACTCAACAATATATGCCCTCTCTGCAAGTGGAGATGTGCACTCATCAAATGCAAAAATAATATCCGCACCGATATTTTCCTGAATCTTAATGGATTCACGAGGACCCATAAAAAGCTCGCGCCCGTCAATGGGTGAACGAAAAGTCACTCCATCGTCAGTAATTTTCAAAAACTTAGGCTGAGTATTTTTCTTAATATCTTTTTCTCCATGTACACCCGGAAATATCTTTAATATTTTCCCTACTTTTGTATCTCTCCCAAATCCCAAGCTAAATACCTGAAATCCGCCCGAATCTGTCATAAGCGGGCGATCCCAATTCATAAATTTATGAATACCTCCCGCAGATTTCAAAATTTTCTCTCCCGGCCTCAAGTGAAGGTGAAATGTATTCGAAATTAAAATCTGGCTTTTCGTCGCTTTCGCTTCATCTGCACTTAATGTTTTTACCGTTGCACGAGTAGCAACAGGCACAAGCGAAGGAGTCAAGACTTCACCATGAGAAGTTTTGAGAACTCCAAGCCGAGCTCGAGATTTTTTTGATTTCTTTAGTATCTTAAATTCCATACAAATGCCTATTCTAGCATAGAAAAAGCTCCGACCAAAGTCCGGTCGGAGCTTTCCAAAAAAAGAACTACTACTACGCCGTCGCTGTCGGAGCAGGCTCCAAGTTGTGGCGAGCCTCAACGGCCTTCCACTCCTTATAGAGCCACTCGACAAATTTTGTGAGTGTACGCCAGATGGCCATCTTATGAATATGGCCGTCAGTGTACCGCTTCACGGTCGCCGCCTTCTTCACCTTCTTGCCATTCTTCGCGGGCGTATCGGGCGACGAAACTTCCTCTGCGTGCCCATTCCCACTTCCGCTTCGCGGGACTTCAACGGGCACGGGATGCTTTGCCCGGAGCTTCGCCTTGTACTCGCGAAGCTTCCGACCCCAAACAGAATCAGGGTTCCGATTGAACTGATCGCCGAGCAGGTAAAGCGCCTGCCTCGCCGCCGGCGACCAATTCGAAACTTCCCCTCGCCGCTTCCGTGCGAAGCGCCCGTCCGAAAGGACGTGCACTCCGCAGAAAGCCTTAAGCTTCGCGTCGCTCTTGAAGCGACGAATGTCGCCAATGGGGACAATGATCCCCGCGGCGAGCACCTCCCCACAGCCCCTTACGGGCTCGAGGACGTACGTCCACACATCAAGTTGAATCAAGAGCTTCCGAAGCTCCTTCTCACGAGTCTTCTCTTCTTCGAGAAGCTTCGTGAGAATCGGGTCGGAAGCCTTCAAGCGATCGTATTCGTCCTCGAGGTCGCCCTCGGGGTACCTTCCCTCTTCCGAGAGGAAGATACTCCCGATGAAGCGCTGCCGGAGACGTTGCGCACATCCCATGCGCGCGAGCTGCGCCTCCTTTCGAGCCGCGAGCGCTTCCTTCACTCGGATGAAGGCGCGGTCTCGCGGACCAAGCTCGTAGAAGAGGTCCGAAGACTTCTCCACGAGCTCCGCAAGAACGAGGTGATCCTCGTCCTTCGAGTCAGTCGGACGCCGATCCTTGAAGACGAAAGGCGGCACGCGCATGACGCGCGTCCCAGCCCCAAACTCCTCCGCTCTTCGCGAGAGCGCCGCAGCAAAGCGGTCGCCCGAACCCCCAAGGATCATGCCGACGGTATCGCCGGCCCGAAGTCCATCGAGAGTCGCTGGAACGGA
>MHJO01000024.1:0-9312 GCA_001818015.1 Candidatus Harrisonbacteria bacterium RIFOXYD1_FULL_40_9
CCAGACATGAACGATCCGCTTCCTAATGCAGAGACTTGCATCGATTGCGTAAATCCACATGGGAGGAAAAATGTAGCGAAGCCGATAATGATCGGAGTGAACGTCTTGTGTTCAATCCTCCTGAAAAAATTAAAAAATCCCGATGGCAATGCAATTTTATTTTTCGCAAACACTCCAACTAAATTTAACCCAAGGAACATCATCACAAGAGAAGCCAGAAGCCCAAGAATCGCCGTAAAAGTAAAGTTGATGCCGATAGCACTGCCGACTATACCAAGAACCCCACCTAATAGCGCGAAACTAATCAGTCTTCCCATGTGGAAAAGTATAAACGTTTTTGTATCACTCACATTGTCCTGTGATACTTTTGCCGAAAGCGATAAAACTAAACCACCAACTATGGCAAGACAACTCGAAACTGAAGCGATGAGACCAATAATAAAACTCGTTACAGGAGTTGTTTTGCCGCCAATGCCAAGATTTAAAATTCCAGATTTCTGCAAAAGAAAGAATAAAGCGAGAAACGCGAGCCCAATCGGTATTGCTTTCCAAACAACATCACTGCTTTGTTTTTCTGCGATAGACTTTTCTACCGACAACTTATATCCGTTCGATTTTATTTTTTCTGTCAAAATTTGAGCTAATGCTCTAGGGTCTTTGTCGTTATCAGTCTCAATTTCGACAGTCTCCAATTTTAAATCAACCCGAACATTTTTTATGAAATTCTGCCCACTTAAAGCATCTTCGATGAAGATTTTACATGAAGCACAATGAGTGCCGGAGACATGAAATGTGTATGTTTTCATATTTATAATTTTTTCGCCTTAATTCGAAGAGAGTTCGACACCACCGACACCGATGACATCGCCATTGCAAAACCGGCAAAAACGGGATTCAAGAGCCATCCAAACACCGGATACAAAGCTCCAGCCGCAAGAGGAATGCCGACGATATTATAGATAAACGCCCAAAACAGATTCTGCTTAATTCCCCTCATGGTTATTTTTGAGAGCTTGATAGCTTTTACGAGTTTTGAGATATCACCGCCAAGAAGGGTAATACCTGCGGACTCTATTGCTACATCTGTTCCTGTTCCCATAGCAATTCCTATATCAGCCTGAGCAAGCGCGGGAGCGTCGTTTACGCCATCACCCGCCATTGCCACAACTCGACTCTGCGACTGTAATGCCTTTATTTTTGCAAGCTTATCCTGCGGTAATACATGAGCCACCACATCATCAATACCCACAAGCGATCCTATGTACTTGGCGGCTTTTTCATCGTCGCCAGTAAGCATAACTACCTTAATACCAAGTTTATGAAGATTTTTTATCGCTTCAATCGACTCAGCTTTTATCTCGTCAGCCACCATAACAAAACCAAGTACTTTTTCTTTAGTGGCGAGAATGACTGGTGTTTTGCCCTGCAAAGTAAACACATCAAGTTGTGCCGCATTAAAGGAAACCTTAAGATCACTTACGAGCTTTGCGTTACCCACAAAGTATTCCATACCATTAATTATTCCCTTAATTCCTTTGCCTTGTATTCCTTCAAAATCAGAAACTTCTGGGATAAGAATACTCTTCTCCTGTGCATAATTCACGATCGCGTGAGCAATCGGATGCTCTGACTTTTTTTCAAGTGACGCTAGAATCGATACGAGTTCATCGTCTTTTAGATTTGAAAGATTTTGAATATCGACAAGTGTTGGCTTGCCACGAGTCAATGTGCCTGTTTTATCAACCACAACAGTATTTACTTTATGTAATTTTTCAAGAGTAGCGGCATCTTTAATGAGAATGCCTTCTCTTGCTCCCTTCCCAACGCCGACAATAATTGCCGTCGGTGTAGCAAGGCCGAGGGCGCAAGGACATGCAATAACAAGAATACCCACAAAAGAAACAAGGCCAAACGACAAAGCTTGAGAGAAGCCTAGGTATTGCGATCCAAAAACAAGCCACGCGCCAAGAGAAAGAAAAGCGATCACAAGAACAATCGGCACAAAAACTGACGAAATTTTGTCTGCAAGTGCTTGTATTGGAGCTTTGCTTCCCTGAGCGTCCTCAACCATTTTGATGATCTGTGCGAGTAGTGTTTCTGATCCAACTTTCGTTGCTTTGAATGTAAATGAGCCGCTGGTATTGATTGTTCCTGACACAACACTATCTCCAATCTTTTTCTGCGCCGGCATTGGCTCTCCGGTAACCATAGATTCATCAACAAAAGAACTGCCATTGGTTATGAGACCGTCGACAGGAATTTTCGCTCCTGGCTTTACAATGATGAGATCGCCATGCCTTACGTCATTTACCGATATTTCTATTTCTTTGCCATCACGGATGACGAGTGCCGTCTTCGCTTGAAGATTAAGAAGCTTCTCTATGGCGTCGCCCGTTTTTATTTTTGATCGAGCTTCTAAATATTTACCGAGCGCAATAAAAGTAATAACGACGATCGTCACGTCGTAGTATTGGTAATCGACATTTATAAATGGTCGAAGTGTTTCCTCGAGAGCCGTAACGACAAAGCTATACAAAAAGGCGGCGACAGTTCCGATACCGATCAGTGTATCCATATTTGCCTTGCCGTATCTAAGAAATCGATAAAAGCCGAGAAGATACGGCTTCCCAACAACAAAGAGTGTGTATGTCGCTACCAAGGGCATGAGATGATGGAAAAACTCTTTCACCACAGAGCCCATTTCCGGCACAAATCCATATTGAACAAGAATGTCCCAGCCCATAACGAAGGCGGCAAAAATCGCAAGAGGGATAGCTGAAAGCACTTTTGATTTCATATCTGCAACCTCTGCAAGTTTTTCTTTTTTTGACTGATTAAGTCCCAGATGTTCTGCATGCTCGCTCTCAGACATTCCCATTTCTCTGGCAGTGGGAAGAACTTCTAGTGAATAACCAAGTGGCTCGATATGCTTCGAAAGTTCATGGGGGTTTGTCTTTGACGGATCGAAAGAAACTTTGGCTTTCTCTGTGCCATAGTTCACCTCCGCAAACTCCACTCCGGGAATTTTCTTAAAAGCCTTCTCGATGACCGAGGAACATGAAGCGCAATGCATTCCTTTTACTCTATACGTTTGTGTATTCATGATATTATTTCCGTTTAAGTTTATAAACTTTAAGAATTTCTTCTTTTGCCCGAACTGTTTGTCCCGACTTTACTTGGTCAAGAATACAACCACCGATATGATTTTCAAGCAATAAATCTTCAACATTAGATAATCCCTGCTTCACGGCAGAGGTCTGTGTAATTACATCAATGCAGTAAGTATCGCTCTCTATCATTTTTTGAAGCCCTCGGACTTGGCCCTCAAGGAGTTTAAGACGGCGAACAATTTTCATTTTGTTTTGATTGCCCATATATTGCATATAATATAGCATACCCCCATGGGGGTATGCTTGTCAAGATACTCGATTCCCTTATTTATTCTCTTTTTTTTTAAATTTCGACAACAAAATTCCAAAAACAAAGAGCATTGTTGATGTTACTGCCGAAATTACACAGTAAAAGCAAATTGCCTTAATGATGAATAACTGGAGAAATAAGAACCAAATAGATGCAAAAAATCCTATAAAAACAAAGTGAGCTATAAAATACAAAATTCTCTCGTTCCGTGTATCGCAGTAGGCAATAAGGGAAATAAATAAAGTACAATAATATAATGCGCCGAGAAGAGCGACAGGAATACCAGCAATAGACGCATAACGACTTGTTATAACTTCATTACAACCTTCGAAAATAGAACAATTAATTGATGATCCAAGAAAATGCTGAACAGTAAGATAAGTAGCATCCAAAAAACCGACAAAACTAAAGAGCAAAAGCAGACCAATCAACCACTTATGAATTGGAGTCAATGGCCTCTTTAATGATATTTCTGAATTCGTCATAATTGCTTGGGTTTTTTATCTTTTGCCCATTAAGAAAAAAGGTTGGTGTTGCATTCACTTCTGACTCAATACCTCCCGCATAGTCATTCGTGACTTTTTCCTTAACCTCATTCGAATCGAAATCAATTTTAAACTGATTACTGTTCAATCCCAATGATTGGGCATACGAGAGAAAAATATCTTCTGTATTTTTTTGACTAGACCACGTAGCTTGATTCTCAAAAATCATATCGTGCATCTCCCAAAACTTACCCTGCCTGCCTGCCGCTTCAGCGGCCCAAGCAGCCGACTCGGCATTTACATGTATTTGTTTTAACGGAAAATGACGATAGATAAATTGTATTTTATTAGAAAATTCCTGATCAAGTTGCTTTAGAAGAGAAAAATAGAAGGCGCATGCCGGACACTGAAAGTCACTATACTCGACCAAAACTACTTGTGCATCTTTTGCCCCCTTAACCCAGTCAGAGTCAGAGGAAGAAATAGTATTAATAAGTAGGGCTGTTTGATTTGACTCGTTATTACTGAATTTTATTAAACCAAAAACGACTCCGCCAAGGAGAAGGCTTGCAGACAACCAGAGCATTACCCGCCTTAAGAGCCGTTTATTATGCAATCGCGTCAATGTTTGTTCATTCACGCATACACTATATCACCCACCTCATTATTTCTCAACAGCGCCGCACGATCGTATATTTATTTTTTATTTATCCATTTAATCAAAGAAATGATTATTAGGACTAGTATTGTCCAAGAAAGTATGGTGGTTATCCAAAAAATAAAACTAGCACCGTTCCATCCAAAACCCAATCCGTTCATCATTTGATACATATTTTGATATGTCATATAAAGTTTTACATTAACTAATTACGACCTTTTTATAATAATAACCTATATCGACAGCCCAAACACCCAATACATACACACCCGCAAATCCATCTTTATCCACAGACTTATTTTATCATTTCAATTTTCTAATTTATCGAGACTTAGAAGTGGTCGCCACGTATTGCCTTTATCACTAGATCTCCAAATGCGCGCTAGATCGGAATTTATGTATATGACGTTCGTATCGATCGGGTCGAAAACAATATTCGTTGCTCGGTGATCACTTGTGATGCTTTCCGGAAGCTTTCCCACAACATTCCATGTCTTCCCCCCGTCAAGGCTTTCAAAAATATCATTGGGTTCGGCATAAAGATTTAATCCGATCAATCTCATTCCAGTTTTGTCGTGCGGATCATATCGCGCAAAGTTTACTATCATGATGCTTGGCTCATTAAGAGTACCGTCAATTGAGTAATACACCTTATCCGTATTGTCTTTGCTTGCCATCATAAAAAAATGGTTCATATTTACCGATGAAACATCAATATAACGTATACCAATACCAAGAGTTGAGCCAAGTTTTGTCCAAGTAAGGCCGGCGTCATTCGTTTCCAATAATCCCCATTGTTCGTTGGTAGATTTCTTGCCAACATTCGAACCAGATGGCAATCCAAACGTCGCGAGCCGCACTATTTTAGAATTTTTAGCATCGATGAAAATTCCAGGCGTTCTCATGTCTGTGAAAAATCCAGTCGGGAGCTCATTCCATGTCTTGCCACCATCTGCTGTCTTATAAACGACTCCCTTAATGACAAAGACATTGCCTTTATCGATCCCATCCATGCCCTGAGGAAGAGCAGAGGTCGTAACATAAACTATATTTGAGTTTATTGGATCAATAATCGCCGCTTCCGTGTAAGCGCTCATCTCGCTCGTGAAAAGCTGATGCCATGTAGCGCCGCCATCCAAACTCTCAGAAAGCCCACCAAGACCCTCTCCTACTCTCCGGGGTGCGCTTCCTCCTGGAGCCAAGAGACGATCGGGATTTGAGGGATCGATATATAAATGGAAACGAAGATCGTGGCAAGGCTTTGACGGATCGTCATTCCTTGGAAGTCCCTTGAGTCCTTTTCCAGAAAAACTCCATGTATCTCCCCCATCAACGCTTTTGTAAATACCTTTGTATTCTACGTTGACGTACATCACTTTATTGTTTCTTGGATTTATTACAAATGTTTGTTCGGTTCTGTGATTGTCGAAACCTAACCTAGGATAACAATTAACTGGGTATCCCTGAACAACGTCGTCATTTACTGCTATTTTGGAGTTATTAAAAGAACTCGGTTGACTCTCACGTACAATTGTTTTCGGTTTTTGGCCTACTTCTATGACACCCTCCTGGACAAGTTTGGAAGTGTTTTCACGAACTAGAATTTCTTCGAGTTTTTGAACATTCTCTTCTTTCAACGCCACTGGCCGATTCGAAAAATAAAAATAGCTTTTCAAGCCAAGAACTATAACGGTAATTGCTATGCCAATGATTGTAATTTGAATAAATCCTTTTTTAGCCATCTTTTCAATTCTACCTGATTACAAAAATAAAGGCATTGGTTTTTCTCTACTCATATAAATTAGTTCCGCGCCATGTGGGATAGCAGAATCTTTCGAGGTTACAATTTTTTCATTGGATGTATTTTAGACGTAAAATAAATACCCTAAGTACTGCCCGTTACCAAAACAATACCCATCAAAATCACTAAAACAAAGAGATGATAAATAATTTTTTATTATAACTTTGCGTGATTAACTTAAATCTTTTTTCTTTTCCTCAAACTCTTGCTTGTTAATCTCGCCCTTTGCGTATCGTTCTTTCAAAACTTCAAGCGCAGACTTTGCGTGATTGTTGTGGCTACTACGCGATTGTCTTATAAGCCATCTAATAAGCGCGACAATGCCGGCGATTATCAAAACCCACCAAAGGATCATAAAAATCCAGCCGAAACTATTAAAAAGCCCGAATCCAAAATTCATCATATTATTTGTTGAATTATTATTACTAAAGGGAGACGACCATCCTCCCCACATCATATTCACCATCGGCATCCAGCCGCCGCTTATAGCTGGAAATGCCGCCGATGTATCGCAACCAGAAAGACGCCTACCCATAACAATGTGAATCTGCTCTTCGCCGCCTTCGCCATAGGCTTGAATCATTATGGCATTCATGGCGACGTGCGAATCTCCGGTCATTTGTCCCATAAAATACTCGCCAAGTACTCCATACTGCTCATCGCTTAGATCGTCACAAGTAACTTCTCTTGCTTGTAGTTTATTCCAAAACTCTTTGCCCTCTTGTTCTTCGCGAGTAGTGTGTTCCACGACCTCATTCCAATCAACCGAAGTATTAGAAAATCCACCCATCATTTGAGCATTCACTGATTCAGCGACAAATATTGATCCGAAAATGAAAATTGTAATGAGAAGTTTTTTCATATAGTTATATTTTTAATGCATTTTTATTGATTGAAAAAAATGAAATTCAAGTAAGTAAACATGATTCACTTTTTTGCTCTACCCTTTTATTTAACAGAATCCGGATCGGGTAAGGCACAACAAATCCCAAAGCTGGCGCACTCAGTCTTTTTTATTCGGGATATCTTTATAGACTACGTCAGCTTTGAATTTATCGTTTTATTGTCTTTTGGAAAAGTATGAGCATATTGAGTATAAATACTACCGGCCGCGCCCTCGGTCACTCTAGTGACACAATAAATGCGGTCATTCACCATGCGCTTCATTGTTTTCCCAGCCCGAGCGGTTTCCGACCAGGCCTCGGTGCAAGCAAACAACTCATTCAAAATCTGAACCTGTGGTGGCCAGTCAACGACGTGGATGTATTCGGTAGGTAGAGTTTCAGAATATTGGAATGTTATGCCGGTTTTGTTATCTGTCGTCATTCTCCAAAGATCGTCATTTTCTCCCGGACATGCGGTAAACTCACACTTAAGTCCGGTGCGTCCGATATACGAGTCATCAGAACAGAGCTTGGTTTCTTGTATACAAGTCGTTTGCCATCCATTTACCAGTGAATTAAGCTGCCAGATTGAATAATTAAGATATCCAGCAAAACTGACCCAAAGAATATATGGCAAAAGAAGCCACGCGGCCAGTTCGGAGATTTTTGCAAACGCAATGATCGTGGCAAGAATAGCAAGCCAGAGAAATACAATCTCAATAAACGCACCGCCCGGAGAATGTAAGCCAAAAAAGATAACTGACCAAAGTGTGTTTAATACCAACTGGCCAAGAAATATACTTAGAGCGATTTTTACATCCCTACGATTCAGTCCCTTCTTCCAAATAAGAAAAGCCGCAATACCCATAAGCGCGAACAAAATCGTCCAAACCGGTCCAAATATCCACGCCGGAGGATTAAAAGCTGGTTTTGCGATTTCTGCATACCAGCCAGAAATAGATGGTGTAATAAAAAAGGTGCCGATAATTCCTGCTAATTCGGAGACTACGATAGCGATAATGAGTTTTAATATGTTGTTAATTTCCATAAACGATCTTTTTCTCGAGTATTATATCAAAACAACATCTATTCCCTCTGATGCAATATAAAACTTGATTCCACATCGTAGAGGATATCAAAACTATCTTACGAAGAAAAAATGAGTATATCTATATACCTAACTTTAAGAGAACGCTGTAAAAAAATCCCCCATTAAAGATTTAGCGAGGGATTTTTATTTGCTTTCTTTAATCTTTATCTTAACTCTGGAAGTCGTCGGTTTGATTTCGGCTTTGGGCATAACAATTTTCAAAACACCTTTTTCATAGGTCGCATCTATCGCGTCCTCTTTTACCGCTACTGGCAACCTCATCAACCTCTCAAACGATCCTTTTCGAATTTCTTTTCGCCAATAACCCTTATCATCTTTCTCTTCTTTTTTCTCATCCATTTTGCCACTTATTTTCAAAACGCCATCTTTAACTGCAACATCAACTTTTTCTGGGTCAAAATCAGGAATATTTACTTCGGCAATCACATCTTTTTCCGTTTCATATACATCCATTGCTGGCTTCATAGCTCCCAAATGAGGCAAAACCGGCAAAAGCCAATCATTATCCTCAAAGAACCTTTCCATGTCAGAAAAAGGTTGCCGTGGAATTATAGCCATAAACACCTTACTTTCTTTGTTAATTTTTTTAATAAAACGACCTTTGTAAGTATTATTAAAAATTTATGAAAATAGGGTTAAGATTTTATCTCCACAAAGCACAGAAATCTTCAATATGCCACCTGTCGCCATGTGAACGTGTAATTTTTGAAAATGCTCATATTTATTTTAATTAATTTTATTAATCGACTTTTTGATTTATTTCTTATCTTCTTTTGGCGGTCCCCATTGCCACCTTGACCTTTCACCTTTTTTATAACAGATACGAAGTAAGGTAGCGGTCAGCAAAAAAACCAGCAGAATAAAAGTGAACTTTATTTCTCGAGGAGGAGAATTTTCATCAATCGTGAAAGCAAAAAATAAAACGAGTACAAGCCATATCGCGAGGACAAGCC
>MHJO01000024.1:9357-10543 GCA_001818015.1 Candidatus Harrisonbacteria bacterium RIFOXYD1_FULL_40_9
TTAATGTCGCCATAGGCACAATAAGCAACCAATCAGAAAGATTAAGCGGCATGGTTTTCAAGAATGTATTCATCACCGGAGTGTAAATAGCCAACATTTGAAGCACGATAACAGTAATTGTTGCGCCAACTAAGTATTTATTAGAAAACGGATTCATTTTAAAAATAGATTTGTTATCAGATCGGCAATTCCACGCATTAAACCATTGAAATGCAGCCAAAACAGTGAGAGATATCGTCCACGCTTTTTCCAAGTCTGTTTCGTGGTAACCCTTAAACAAATAGAGAGTGCCAACGGCCATCACCAGAGACATGAGTACCATTCTTTTCGCCATCAATGTATCAACAAGATACTTATTCGGCTTCTCGAACTTGCCGTCGAGCAAATAATGCTCTTTTGGTTCCATAGCCAGCGATACATCAAGAAAGCCATCAGTGACGAAATTAAGCCAGATAATCTGTGCCGCCAATATTGGCAATGGGTATCCCAAAATGAGTGCTCCAATAATCGAAAACACCTCACCCATACTCGTTGAGAAAAGGTACAAGATAACTTTCTTGATGGTTTTATAGATACTGCGACCCTCCTCGATTGCCGACACAATACTCTCTAAGTTGTCATCGAGAAGTACGATATCAGAAGCTTCTTTTGCCACCTCAGTTCCGATACTTCCCATAGCTACCCCAAGATCAGCGGCGACCAACGACGGTGCATCATTAACTCCGTCTCCAGTCATAGCCACAATTTCTCCACGAGCCCGATAGGCACCAATAATTCTCATTTTGTGTTCCGGATTCACTCGAGCAAAAACAGATACGGTTTTGAGTCGGTTCGACAATTCTACGTCGGACATTCCATCAATCTCCAGCCCGGTAAGTACTTCGTCGCCTTCATGCCAGATACCAATTTCTTTAGCTATGGCTTGAGCAGTTATTTTATGGTCACCGGTAATCATCACCCCTTTTACCCCAGCTGCCTCTGCTTTCTTTATGGCTGATGCCGCTTCGGGTCGTGTAGCATCTTTCATGCCATAGAAGCCAACAAAAGAAAGGTTTCTTATCTTTTCAGGTTTGAGTGTTTTTCCAGCATCAGGATCGATAGCAAAAGCCACCACACGCAATCCTTCTTGCGACATCTGGTAAAAAGTGGATTCAAGATTCTTTCGTTCTTCATGCGTTAACTCTTT
>MHJO01000024.1:10577-11179 GCA_001818015.1 Candidatus Harrisonbacteria bacterium RIFOXYD1_FULL_40_9
CCAAAATAATTTCGGGGGCACCAACGACAGTAAGGAAGTTTTTGTTATCGACCGCGTGAAGCATGGCGTGATACTTGAGCCGGTAGTCAAATGGCAGTTCTCCGACAACCGCGGATTCTCGTTCAAGGTCTTCTTTGTGAAAACCGAGTTTCTGCGAAAGCACGAGCATGGCTGCTTCGGTAGGGTCTCCGCTTATTCGGAAACGTTTGTCCTCTTCGGAATACATAACTCGGGCACTGGCACAAAAAGCACCAATCTTTCCAGCAAGTAAAAGTTCCGAATGATTTGCGACGTCTGTAATGCGCCCATTCAAGCTGACATTACCATTCGACTCATATCCGACACCACCAATGTCAAATATCTTCTCTCCTACGTAGACTTTTTGAATGACCAGCTCATTTCTGGTGATCGTGCCGGTTTTATCAACAGCGATAATACTAGCTTGCCCCAAAGCCTCGACTGCCTGCAGTTTCTTTACGAGGGCATTGCGTTTGCTCATGCGCCATACGCCTATGGCTAGAATTAAGGTCACGACGACAGGAAGACCTTCTGGCACGATTGATACCGATAAGGAAATAATTGTCGTGAACATCTCTTTGATC
>MHJO01000024.1:11192-11972 GCA_001818015.1 Candidatus Harrisonbacteria bacterium RIFOXYD1_FULL_40_9
GACAATATTCGTTCCCTTATATACGATATTTTTATACTGTCCGACCATCTCTTCGACGACCTCACGTTCGCTCGTTTTATGTACCGGCTCAGACTCTCCGGTCAGAGCCGCTTCATCCACCTTAAGATTATGGGAAACGATAACGCGCGCGTCGGCAGGAATCTTTTCTCCTTCTTGAAGGATGAGAATATCTCCCGGCACTAGCTCAGTATCTCTAATAATGATCTCTTTATCATCCCGAAGTATGGTGGCTTTTGTTTCAACAAATTTTTTCAGAGCCAGCAGAGTATTCTGTGCTTTGCCTTCCTGAATTGTCCCAACGATTGCGTTAAAAAGAAGAACGGCGAGAATAATCGAACCGTCGACCACCTCTCCGATCGCAAACACTACGACGCTTGCGACTACCAATACATAAATTAGTGGGCTCTGAAATTGACGTAAGAAAATAGTGAAAATACCGTCCACCTTTACATCGAGCAGTTTATTTAGTCCGTATTGTTTCAACCGAAGGGTTGCTTCCGTATTACTTAAACCATGCTCATTTGAGCACAATTCTTTAATGATGGCCGTTGATGATTTCGTATGCCATAGATTATTCATAGGTTTTTATTTTGATGATCCAGTAATTTTTCAACCGGGGAGGTGTCACCGAAGACTTTGTATGGAAAGTAATTCCAAGCATCGGTTACCAATTCGAGCACATTGCTCAATTTCGAAGCGTCTCCGTCACGATTAAATATGGCCACGACTTTTGTCATACCATCATTGTCCTCTTCGTTG
>MHJO01000024.1:12005-15637 GCA_001818015.1 Candidatus Harrisonbacteria bacterium RIFOXYD1_FULL_40_9
TCGCTCTTCGTCTCTTTGAACATATCCATAAGTTCCTACTCGATCTCTTTCCTCCGTTCAAGTATTTGTTGTCTTGATTCGATGATATTCATCCTATCTGGCTCCCCGGGTAGGGATCGAACCTACGACCATCGCCTTACATTTATCCTACTGTTACCAATAGGGATGGACTATATCATTATCCCAATAAAATGGGATACAAGGCGCTTCCCTATTCTTAATCAATTAAGAAAGGTACTCCCTTACGGGATAGTCTCTACACCTGCCTTTTTAAATCTAAAAAGGATTGGCTCGGTATTATCCCAACTAAGTCAGGACTTCACCGAATTCACCTCGTTTTTCAACCCGAGTTACCTCGGGAAGCTGCAAGATTCCTGCTTCTATCTCACGGTGACAATTCGCACACACAAGAACACATTTATCGAGTTCATTTCTTACTTTTTCCCATGATCGAGTATAACCTTTATCTCCAATCGCGAATTCTTTATTATCTGGATTCAAATGATGTAAATCCAACGCTCCAGGATACTTATCATATCCACATGACTGACATTTGCCGCCTTTATACTCGATAGCTAATAGTTTTATCTTTCTTCTTCGCTTTGCAACTGCCTTAATCAATTCTTCTCTTCTATCCGCATATGTTCTTTTTTCTCTCATACACTAATTGTACCTGAGGATAAGCACATGTTTACAGGGCGCCGCTCTACCGCTGAGCTACCGGGGAATATTCAATTTTCAAGAAACGAATTGAATCCGTTTCCGTGATTACAATTATACTGATTTCGATACAATTGTAAACTCAATATGTCTTTGCCAATGCATCTATTATATATTATATTGGGATCAGTTTTTTAACACAAAGAAAGTGAGTAAATATGAGCACTTCGATGAAAAAAGTCTTCATCATGAGAGGTATACCCGGAAGTGGCAAAACCACTGCCGCACGAGCACTTGCAGGAAAAGAAGGAATTATTCATTCAACTGATGAATATTTTGAAATAAATGGCATATACAAATTCGATACCACACGACTCCAAGAATATCATGATCGAAATTTTGAAGCGTTTTCAATGAGCTTAAAAGAAAACATCTCGATTGTGATTTGCGATAATGTAAACCAAAAGTATATTCATTACAAACGTTATATATGTGCGGCAAAAATATATGGATATACAGTGACAATTATATTTCTTGAGCATCTTCCCGTTGAAGTAGCATTCACACGCACAAAACACAAAGTTCCCCTACACACAATCAAGAGAATGATCAAAGAGTGGGAATACTAAATGGCCAATGCACACGCAATGGTCATTTTTATTCTATGCCCATCTACTTTTAATATAACGCTCAACCTCACTTAATGTAAGCGACGTAGTACCATTCCCTGTTCTTATGAAGAATGCCTCTTCGTTTTCATTTTTTACATATACTGGCTTTGAACTCTCTTCTACTTTTACAACACAAACATCCTTGCCTTCATGAATATCAAAATGCATCCTTACATACTTACGAAATTCAGGTCCGATCATCGCATTAAATACCTGAGTAAAGTGATTTTGAAATCCATCCGCATTCCCTTTCTGAAGCGTTCCGTAATCATGCGCGAGCCCAATAACAGTCTTCGTATCGTCTATGCCAAGCACTAAATTGCCCCCACTAGTATTTAAAAACGCTGCAACAGTTTTCATTGCTGATTTTTCAAGGTCACGATTTAATTTATTAAGACGAATATCCCATCGCAATGAAGATTTAAACTCAAGATTCTCATGCTCTTCCTCATGAAGAACTGACGAAAGTGTAATCTTTTCTTCTTCGTGACCTATGCGCTCTTGCCGTTCCATAATCATACTAGAATGAAGTTCCGGGCGTGAAATACTTTTAAGCGCGAGCCCATCCCCTCTCCCTGATTTTACGATAATAGTCCCATAATGAAATAATTTTCCTAATGGATTTAGTGAATAAGATACAGAAAGTGGTGCGGCAAGGGAGAATAGTGTTTTATTTTTAAATATAATTCCATAGTCATGGACAATCATTCCACGTGAAAAATTGTAGAATTCAAAAAACCATCGAGCGAACACATACACCGTAACAAAGCCACCCATCCATGCAAAAAACAAAAGACGCGCTGTTTCGTATGATATCACGCGAGCTATCATAAAATCATTGTAAATAGGGCCGTAATCTGCAATAGCGGCAACGGAGGCATATATCACAAATGCAAAGAACTGGGCAATAAATATATTTCTTACAAACACTACTGGATGCCTTCGTATTGTGACTGTTTTTTTCATACCTCAGGTATCTATCTTCCTACATCAGTCTATACTGAGAACTTACTCCTCTGCAACAAATATCCCGATTTAATCAGGATACTTGCTTATATCGAAACGAATACTGTGCCTAAAGAGCAGACGTAGTCTGAGTCTGAGTTATTGAGGGCTGATTAATATCTATTTCACATACCCCTGCCACACACGCAAACTCTTTTGCACCCATTGTTTCATCTTCTTTCTCATATGCGACAATTTTAGAGAAATCAACTGTGGGCATTCGAGAAAACATTTCCTTATATTTCTCTTCGGTAATTTCCTCATAAGGAGCGAGTTGATATACATGCTCTTCTCGAGGCAAGAATGAGAGACCGCCCAACATATCCCAATTGTCATACAACCAATGTGCAGTCTCCACCCATTCGTTGTTTCCTACCGAAATAGTAACCGAAGGATTATGCTCAGTATAATTTTCTTTCACCATCTTCCAATACTCGAGTTGTTCACGCGCAGTAAAATCATCTTTGATTACCGCCTTATCGGGAGCTTTTACTGGAAATTCAAGCACAAATGTTGTCGCTGTATTTTCCACCTGACCTACTTCTGGATAATAAGGAAACTTTTGATCCTTAAGCATGTGGAATAATGGATCCGTCGCTGAAATTCTTACTCTTCGTATGTAGTAAGGAGCATGACGAGGGTGCATTCCTGAGGCAGCATCAACAAGTTGTGATACTGTCCCTGATGGCTTCACGCATGTAATGCACGTAGATTCATTGATGCCAAATTTCTTTGCATAATGACGATTAGTCTCCAACGCCTTTTCTCTTAATTTTCTCAATGTTTGAGGTCTACGAGCTGCCGGAGAGTCCCATTGACCCGTAATCGAGACTCCAAGTAAACGCTCTTCTTCGCAATTCTCTTTCCATTCCTTGGATAAATAAGGGAAATTTGTAAGTGTTGATTGATATGTACCTAGAATCGTTGCGAGTCTCATCTTCTTAAGAAGAGTCTCTTCTGTGTCCTCGAAACGAGAGACGACTTCCGTGAGATTGCAGAATTGTTTTGATTTTAGAACAATCTCTCCGCAAGGATTCGTTCCTGATGTCGTAGAATCTTTTTCAAAGACTCGCCAACGTCTTAGAGGCAATTGACTTTGAAGCCCTCCACGATTAAATATGCCTCGCTCTCCTGTGCCTGCACGCGCAAGCGCAAGCCATTCCTCAAGAAATTCTGTCGCGCTCGGCTTTTCGTTGTAGACTGCAGAATTATTTGCCATTGCACGCTGTGGTTCATTCAAATAAAACTGGCCCGTTTTTGCATCACGCATATCGTTATCATCAAGATCAGAAAGTG
>MHJO01000025.1 GCA_001818015.1 Candidatus Harrisonbacteria bacterium RIFOXYD1_FULL_40_9
AATAAATCCGGATAACGCTCGGGGCCCTCGTATTACCGCTGCTGCTGGCACGAGGTTAGCAGCCCCTTTCCATAGAGTACAATCAATAACTTTTTCCTCTACTACCGCAGTTTACATTCCGCAGAACTTCTTCCTGCACGCGGCGTCGCTCGATCAGGCTTTCGCCCATTGTCGAATATTCTCGACTGCTGCCTCCCGTAGGAGTATGGACCGTGTCTCAGTTCCATCGTTGGGGATCAGCCTCTCAGCCCCCCTACTGGTCATAGCCTTGGTAGGCCATTACCCTACCAACTAGCTGATCAGACCTAGGCCTATCTCAGAGCGCCTTGCGGCTTTACCCTTACGGGAGCCATCGGAAATTACCCCGCCTTTCGGCGGACTATGCCCGACTCTGAGGTAAGTACCAAGGTATTACTAACTCGTTTGCCGCTGAAAAATCTCTTGATATAATCTTAAAATTTTCCCGCTCGACTTGCATGCCTTATCCACGCCGCCAGCGTTCATCCTGGACCAGGATCAAATCCTCATATAAAAATCTTCAAATATACATTCATTGAGCGAAGTGCGAATGACTACACAAAATGCAGCCAGTCGCCCTCCGCCGACGATGAATCTTCAAAGACTTATTGGGACAACTATAAAAACTTTCTTTATTACTCTACCTTACCTAAGTTATAAAATTTCAATGATCACGATAATCAACCAAACTAATCACTTGCATCGTTCGTAGTATGATAATAGCTCCTACGGACTCAGTCAATAGGAGAATAATTATCTGTCACAATTTGCGACGCGATGTCTTTCGTGGTTTATTATTTAAAGTTCATTCAAAGGAGATTGTATGCCAGGAAATATAGCAATAGAAATACATAGCCACACAAGATCATTGCCTCGAAAACGTATTATATTCATACCTCGATACGTAACTCCTCACGACATTATTCTGCTTATTGACGAACTTCTCGAAGAAGATGAATGGAGGAAAATACTCTCAACCGAACACAGCTTCGAAGACGTCAATGAAATGCTCATTATATTTACAAATAGACTCCTTGGAGCACTCAAGAAACATAGGAATTCCGTTATTCTCGAAATTGAAGATCGTGGGCAATCAAAACAAAAAACAATACATATACCGGGAAACTTTACTTATGCATATGTTCTTCGTATTGTTCGTCTCATATTCCCACGCTATAAGCATGTGCGAGGCGTATTTACTAATAACGGTTATATTGAACTCACAAGCGAATAAATCACCCCCTTCACAAAGGGGCTTTCTATTTGCGTTATTTATGGAAGATATGTATAATAGGGTATATGAAAAAAGACATCCATCCAACCTATTACGAAAAGGCACGAGCCGAGTGCGCATGTGGCACTACATTTGATATTCCCGCAACCAAAGAGAAGATTAACGTCGAAATCTGCAGCTCATGCCATCCTTTTTATACGGGCAAAGAAAAACTTATCGATACCGCAGGAAAAGTTGAGAAATTCCAGGCACGACGAACAAAAGCCGCTTCAGTAAAAGCAGCAACAAAAAAGACCAAGAAATAAGAATAGAAATAAAAAAGAGGACGCAATCGCCCTCTTTTTAGTCTTTGTCTCGTAGTATAATAAATCACATGAATAGCATTATTCTCGAAATACGAGCGGGAACAGGCGGAGATGAGGCTTCTATCTTTGCAGGAGATCTCGCGCGCATGTATCAAAGATACGCATTAAAACGCGGTTGGACTTTTACTGCCATTGATTCAAGCGAAGGCAAGCTTGGTGGATATAAAACATTTGTTTCGAAGATTAAGGGCGAAGGCGCATACAATGATTTAAAACAAGAATCAGGAGTACACAGAGTACAACGAATCCCCGAAACTGAACGCGGAGGAAGAGTACATACCTCAACTGCTACTGTTGCTATTCTCCCCGAGGTTGAGCCAAAGCAAATGGAAATTAATCCCAATGATCTTGAAGTCACCTTCTCGCGCGCAGGAGGTCCTGGTGGGCAGAACGTGAACAAAGTTGAAACAGCCGTACGCATTCATCATAAGCCCTCAGGTATCGTTATCTCATCGCGCGCAGAGCGCTCTCAACATGCTAATCGAGAAGCAGCACTCTCTATTCTGCGCTCGAAACTCTTCGAAATACAAAAAGAGAAAGAAGCCCAAACCCTTGGAAGTTCTCGAAGAGAGCAAATTGGCACCGCAGATCGCTCAGAAAAGATTCGCACTTATAATTTTCCCGATGATCGCATCACTGACCACCGAATTAATAAAAAATGGAGTAAGATTGAGCGAATTCTCGACGGAGAAATAGACGGAATCGTGGAGGCATTCAAAAACACAAAAGGCGATTAATAAAATCGCCTTTTGTGAATGAAATTTCTAGAAAATCCTACGAGTTCAATACATTGATATCTTTTTGGAATTGCTCTGCTTTTGTGACTACTCTATCGCCATACGTCCACAAGTAATTTGCAAAACGTCGCCCCGCATAGTATCGAGCTGCCGCGCATCGCTCTTTTGCAAGGCCGGAATATTCCCCGCATGCATTTAATAAATCTTTCATATAAATTGCGGTTGCCATAAACGCATCGCTATTTCTCCATGGCGATGCAGGATCATTGCCTGTAATCGCAGCGATTTTATCCTTATAGAGCACCCACGTGGAAGGAATAAATTGAGCAGGACCCATAGCTCCCCCATATGCCCCATCTCTATTCGCACACGAAACAAACATTGAATCTGGATTTAGATTAAGCTCTTTCGTAATCTCGAGAAAAATAGGAATATCGCGCTTCGGATGCATTGCAGTCTTATACGAACATCGTCCTACATTTTGCCCCAACGCAGATTCCCTATCAAGTACTGCAAGAATAAATGCAGCGCGTACTCCCGTTGCGCTCTCTGCTACTTTTGCGAATTTGAGTGCCTCCTCAAAAGTAAGTTGCCCACCCCCCAAAAATTCGAAGATACGGCTTCTAATTTGAGCGGCAGTCTTTTGCTTTTCTTTCAGTAACGTCTGATAACGAGATTCCTGACCCTTCGTAACCTTAAGTAGATTGTTTTTTTCTCCTTTCGTATCCTTGAGAGATAATTGCTGAGATACTTGATAAGCCTTAAGCGCTGTCACATCTGTACGCTCCAAAGAAAGCTCTTCGTTTTCAAGAAGAAGTTCATCTCGAAGCACAGTGATTTTCTCCATAGTCGTACGGATCCGATCTTGCACGAGAAGCAAATCTTCAACGTCACTAAAGAATGTCGAAAGACTTGGATTCTTCAAAAGTATCATCACCATTGAATCATTTCCCGATTCATAAATACTTCGCAATGATTCACCCAGCGCATTTTTATTGAGATTAATCTGTTTTTCAGTAACATCAATTTTTTCTTCGGTCTGTTTAATTTCGGAATCAAGACGACCAAGGGATAGATTCGTTGCCTGAAGCTGAAGATTAAGTTTCTTTATATTTGCGTTTAAGCGGTCAATCTCCGTCTGAAGACCTCTTCCTTGTACCTGATAATTATTAACCGTTGTTTCATATTCCTTAATCTGACCCTCAATTTGAGAGAGCTCTGCCTCAAGCCGACGCCGCTCTTCCTCTTTTGTTTCTGCAGACACATTAAGATAAGAAGAAATGACAATTGTTGTAATAAACAGCATTATCGCCATCCCTTTTGTGAAGTAAGATTTTATTTCGGATATATCCATAGTATATATAACGTATACCTATTCATTTATTATACAATAATGAAAAAGCATAAGCCCCGATCGATCGGGGCTTATCTTTCTATTTCTTTGCGGGCTGAGGCTCTGCGCCTTTCTTTTCATCTCCCACCTTGCCTTCTTCTTTCTTCGCATCTCTTTCAGCTTTTTTCTCTTCAGTTTCAACGACTACCTTTTCTACTCCCGCAGTTTTTGCTATTTGCGCGGCTTCTTCTTCTTCGGTCACCTTATTCACAACCGTTCCTACAACAGTTTCAGGAAGCGCAACAATACGAACCCTAGGAGAAACCTGCAAATCTCTTACATAAATACTCTGACCTATTTCTTTGATTGATGTAATCAAGACTTCGATCTTCGAAGGAAGATCAGCAGGCAATGCTTCAATTTCTATATCCTGCATACTCTTCACAAGCACTCCACCTGCTTTAATCGCAGGAGATTCTCCAGAGAACTCCAAAGACACCTTAGTCTTAATCTTTTCATCGAGCTTCACTTGATATAAATCAACTTGAAGCATTTCGCCGTTTAATGGATTTTCCTGAACTTCGTAAACGAGCACAGGCCTACGTATAGATTCCTTCTCAACAGTGACGTATAAAAGCGTGCTATCTCCCTCACTGCGCAAAGCATTGCGCATATCTTTTATGGGAATACTTAAATGAATATTCGCTACTCCGTGTCCATAAAGCTCAACAGGAACAAAGCCCTGTTTTCGAAGACTGCGAGTCTTTTTTCCAAGTTTTTCTCTTATCGATGCCTTAAGTTCCATAATGGGTATACTATACATGATTGCGTATAAAAAGTGAAGGCCCACGCATTGCGTGAGCCTTTGAGCGGTAGATGACCTAAACGAAAATTACTTCTTCTCGTTCAGGCCGGGGGTCATCGCAGTGTCCCAGAACTCCGCAATGGAGCGGGCAAGACGCGCCGCTCGCTCCATGCACCGCCTATCGGTGCAACAGCGAACGCGACCCTCGCCACATACCGCCTCGTGAGTCGAGACATTTAAGCAATTGGCCTGCTCGCCGAAGTAGCAGTCTCCATACTGCCACTCGGACTTCTTCGAAAAATGGACCTTCTTCTGGATCTTTGAGCCAACGTTATTCATCCCTCTCCCCCGTCTTTTTGAAAAACTCAACTACCGTCAAGTAACTCTTTATATTATAGCATATAATATAAACCTAGTCAATACCCGCATAAAGCCTCAGTTTTTTAACTGCCAAAGCCTTTATTTCCCTTACGCTTTCTTCGAGGAGCTTATACGGAGCCGCTTCACTTTTCTTTTCAAGAAGACTCATTTCAATGCCCTTTTTCCACGCCACTCGAAGCTCGGTATTTACATGCACGATAGAAATTCCTGCACTTATCGCCGCTTGCACATCTTCGTCTGTATTTCCCGATGCTCCATGAAGCACAAGTGGCACAGTGCACGCACCCGCAATATCTTTAATTCTCTTTATATTAAGCTGAGGCTCGTTTCCGCCTTTTAACATCCCATGTACATTCCCTACAGCAGGCGCGAACAGATCAATTCCTGTATACGCAATAAAGTCCTTGGCTTCTTCTGTGCTCGTAAGATGCGCATCATCAAAAGATACTCCTTCCGGAAGTGCATCAAGCACTTGAGACGCACTTCCGATATATCCAATTTCTCCTTCAATAATAATCTCAGAACTTTTGCTCCTTATATATCGGACAACTTCTTTTGTTTTTTCTTTATTCTCTTCAAATGACAGCGCCGATCCATCGAAAAGTATCGCATCATACCCCGCATCCACTGCTTCTTTTACTCTATCCAAAGAATGAGTGTGATCGGCATTAATAAAGATTGGATAATTAAATTGTTCACGAATGCTTTTTACGAGCAGAGCTGCTTGGCGCACCCCAACAAAATCTCGTTCTCCCTCAGAAGTCCCCACGATAAGCGGAAGACTTAATTCCTGCGCCGCTCGAAATAGTGCCCATAGTCCATCAATGGTGGAAAAATTAAAGTGGCCGATTGCCCTTCCTTTTGTTTTATTTTCTTCAATAACACTGTGTAATGTGTGCATGTTTTGGTGCAAGTATTATATCTCGAAATAACCTTTAAGAAGATGAGCTCGAGAGTATTCGAGAAGCGCATCTTTACCAAAGTATTCAATAAATATTTGGTTCCAAAGAGCCTCTTGATGATGATAGAGGTATTTAATCATATCTTTTTGCTTCACGAGCGACATCACAGTATCTACGAGATTAAAACTCACAAGCACATCAATGCCATTCTCATCTCGAAAATAATCCCCCACCCATCCAATATCCCCCCAAAATGTAAGTTCATGGCTAAACCCGTCGAGCTCTGCAGTCATCGTGACGAGTGTATTTTCTGCATTCGCCCAATGAATCGCTTCTGGATTTATGTGAGGGAAAAATAATCGCGAGTCATGAGGATCGTCTTTTGCAAGATAACGCTGAATTACAAGCCACTCGGACTTTTCATTCGTATTAACACGCGGACGAATCACATCGCCCCGCAAAAGCGACGTAAAGTTTTGAACAAACGTTGCTCGATCTTTGTTGATATTTTTAAAAATTGAGGAATAGAATGGAACTTCATAGAGATAATGCATGAGAAGAGAAAACATCCGAAGAACTTCGCCTGAAATACCAAGAAGCGCAGGAATAATAAACACAACCCCAAGTTCCTTTAGATGGCTTATATTGTGTTTCTTCTTTGCCACAAATCCCTCTGATTCCGTTGCCCATTTTGCGCTGAGCGCCCGCACAACAATATCCCGCTCTTCAAAATCGTCTGGCGTAAGAGTTTCATATTGTTTAAAAAATACACTATTTAACCAATCACTGCCCTCGATAAAACGAAGCGCGCTGTAAAGCTCTAAAAGATCTTCTTTCGCAACCATCTCTTCTGCGGAACTGTACTGTAAAAACGCCATTACTTGTCGTGGCGGCTCTTTAAGCAAAAACTCCCGCGCTTTATCAAGTTTTAAGAAAAATCCCTTTGGAGGATTCACCACCCTCTTTGCGGTATCCCCAATTTCTTGGCATGCTTTTGGATTTTTGAAATCCGGATTATTGAGGCTTTTAAAAATTTGATAATCATCTGATTCGATTTTTGAAATCAATGCATCGTATACCTCGTGTACGTGTCCTTCACGAGATACTCCTAGTTTTGACAGTCTATCTCGAATTAAGACTTCGTTCTTCTCCGCAAGACTCTCAAAAACTCCCTGCTTTCCAGTCACTTCCGAAAGACGTTTTTCAGTTGCAGTGAGCAATTCATGATCCATTCTCAAAATATCTGCGATTTTTTTAAGCGCTTCTTCTTTCATGGCGATTTACAATGACGAAACATTAATAGTAAGTGCGCTCCAGCGATCGTCGCCTTCAAATTGTTCTCTTGTAAGAATTCCGGACTGACTGCCAATGTACTCCACAACTGAAGTTGCATTTGCAGACGCATAGCGAATAGCATAACTCACGTTCTTTTCGTTTATCTCGAAGCCATTACTCATCATTGCGGCAACAAATCCGCTCCCAAAGGCATCCCCCGCACCCGTACGATCTATTCGATGCTTTTCTTTAAAAACTCCTGCTTTATATATCCTCTCGCCATCGGAAACAAAAACACCCCGAAAACCGTCCGTCATCACAACTATTCCTTTATGCAGAGCATCAAAAGCTCTAAATATGCCTTTCTCGTCATCAAAATTAACTCCCGTAAGAGTAGACGCTTCTTCTCTATTTAAAATAACTACCAAACTTTTTGAAAGAATATTTTTAAGCTTTTCCGCTCCCGCTTCCACGTAATATTTTGAAGGATTAATAGCTATAAAACGGCATCCTCTCTTAATACTTTCATCTATAACTTTTTCAACGAGATTAAAGGGAATGGTTCCTGGAACAATATAAAGAACATCACCCTTGAATGCATCAAAAGAAATTTCATCCTCTTTAAAATTTCCAGATGCTCCACGATAGACAAGCACGGTTCGCTCGCCATGGGTATCAAGGAGAATTGTTGAATACCCTGTTCCTTCTTTTGAATCACGAATATCAAAGGTTTTTATTTCTTCTTTCTTCAGCTCGTCCACAATCCCTTCTCCTTCCACGTCGTTTCCTATCCTTATAACCGTAGCAGTATTGAAATGAAAACGCGCAAAAGCAACTGCGGCATTTGTTGCTCCGCCTCCTACAGTAAACACAGGTTTTTCAACTTCAAGCTTTGCTCCCAACGGAAAACATTCTGCTTCGCCTGTCGGAAAGCCTGATTTTTTGTCGAAATGCGAATCCTTAACCGCCTTAAAAAGTTCACTTTTTAAAAACACATCACGGGTCGCAGTGCCTATTGTAATAACATCATACATAGCATTCAGTGTACCATACGAACATTAAAACATGGATTTTTTGCCACGCTTCAGAACTTTTTTCGTAGCAGATATAATACTTTTTACACCCATCCCATACTTTTCGATAAGCTCTTCCGGCCTTCCTGACTCTCCGAACGTATTCTGCATCCCAATAAACTCTATTGGTCGTGGACTGTGAAGCGCAAGCAATTCCGCAATTGCACCTCCAAGCCCTCCATATACTTGGTGCTCTTCAACAGTAACGACTCCTTTTGATTTTTTCGCAAGTTCGAGAATCTTTTTTTCATCAAGCGGTTTGATTGTTGACGAATTCAAAACCCACGTATATATTTCTTCTTTTTCAAGCGCTCGTGCGGCAAGAAGCGCATTATACATAAGTGGCCCACATCCAATAATGAGTACCTCGGGCTTCTTTTTTGACTGCCAAAACAACTCAGCTTTTCCTGGAGTAAACGGTGTTGATTCTGTAGTGATAACAGGAGTCTTTTCGCGGGTGAGGCGAATATATATTGGTCCCCATAGTTGTGCCGCCGCTACAGTTGCCTTTCGTGCTTCATGTAT
>MHJO01000026.1:0-3620 GCA_001818015.1 Candidatus Harrisonbacteria bacterium RIFOXYD1_FULL_40_9
TTACAAAAAGACTGATTGTGTGGGTTGTTATCGTAGTGCTTATATTGTTGATACCTCTAGTGATGCAGTTCACCAATGAAGTCCAGTGGAATGAAGCCGTTGCCTATGGCGTCATGCTGTTGGTCGCTGGTGGTTTCTACGAATTGTGGCAGTGGCTAAAGACACGTAGCAATGCGTACCGTTTCGCTTTTGGCGTTGGGCTTGCGGGAGTGATCCTTCTCGGCTGGGTCAGTGGCGCTGTCGGAATTATCGGGAGTGAAAACCAGCCCGTCAACTTGATGTACTGGTCAGTACCCGCTGTCCTACTCATCGGCTCTCTTATTTCACGCTTCAAGCCGCGCGGGATGGCATATACATTGTTTGCAACGGCGCTCGTTCAAGTGATTATTCCTGTGGTTGCGCTGATTATCTCGCCAGAAGTCAGCTGGGGCAACGTGGGCGTTATCGGCGTGTTCGTTGTCAATTCCATTTTCGCGACGCTGCTTGTCGTATCGGCGTTGTTGTTTCGACGCGCAAACACCACGGGCTCGAAGTTGAACTGATCGTTTGAGTAGCGATTTAATACGCATTGCACGCAAAAGCTGGAACGTCGAAGGAAGCCGGATTTTCTTTAAAGGTTATTCGTAATTGTCGTATAATTTTATCAAGCTTACTAAATGATAACGATTTAGCCGCGATTATCGGTTCAAAGTTCCGGAAATCGCCTCCGAGGGATTCGAACTATGGATCAAAAAACAATACAAACCTATAATCAAATGGCAAAAGAGTACGATGACGAGACCATCGACTTTTGGCAGAGATTCCCTCGAACGTTCTTCGATAAATTCGCGGAACTTGTACAAGGTAAAATTTTGGATGTCGGAAGCGGTCCTGGAAGAGATGGCCTCTTGCTCAAAGAAAAAGGACTCGAAGTGATATGTCTCGATGCCTCAGAAGCAATGATTAAACTTTGTGAAGAAAAAGGACTGCAGTCTGTGGTTGGAGATTTCATCTCTATACCATTTAAAGATAATTCATTTGACGGTGTGTGGGCATATACTTCACTTCTTCATATTCCAAAAGCAGATATATCAAGAGCTTTTAATGAGATAAGGCGAGCATTGAAAGATGATGGCATTTTAGGGCTCGGTTTGATTGAAGGAGATGCCGAAGGGTATCGGGAGGGC
Source organism: Candidatus Harrisonbacteria bacterium RIFOXYD1_FULL_40_9 (assembly GCA_001818015.1). Lineage (GTDB taxonomy): Bacteria > Patescibacteriota > Minisyncoccia > UBA6257 > XYD1-FULL-40-9 > XYD1-FULL-40-9. Next base: position 1,167 of record MHJO01000026.1, read on the forward strand.
TCCGAGGTAAATATGCCGCGATGGTTTAGTTTTTACACGAAAGAAGAAGTGGGGCAACTCCTAATAAAGCACGATTTCAAAGTACTCTATTTTGAACAATTTCAGCCCCGGTCAAAGAATTATCTGAATTTTATTGCTCAGAAACAATAATTTTAAACTATGACAAAGCCTAAGCGCACAAAAAAAGAATATCGGTATCTCACTAGCCTCGTATAATTTTATCAACACTCCTGAAATTAAGCCGCTTCGGTTCTGATTTAAGGACATCACCCCAGTAAAGTTTTGCTTCTTAAGCTCGATAAATATCCGTTTTTAATTTTTGTATTCTAAAATATCCCCAGGTTGGCATTCCAAAACTCTGCAGATCATTTCGAGTGTTGATAATCGAATAGCCTTAGCCTTTCCGTTTTTTAATATAGAAATATTGGCCATTTTGATGCCGACTTTCCCCGCAAGCTCGGTGACGCTCATTTTCCTTTTTGCGAGTATTACATCTATATTGATAATAATTGCCATAGCATTTTTTAAACGATTAAATCGTTTTCTGATTTTATATCTATTGCGTTTTGTAATAGCCCCTTTCTCTTTTTATAATCTATCTAGTTTTGCTTCTACGGTGAGTATGAAACGCCACCATGCTGTTGTAATCTTGAATTCATTAAAACCAAGGTTAGCGAAAATGTACTGACAATCTTCTTTGCTGTAAATATGCGCTTTCCACCACCACTCGATAAGGAACTTTGTAATGATGTTATGTTTAGTGATGAAAATAATTAAACTTCCATCAAATTTAAGTAGTTTCTTTAAATCATATAAAGTTTTTTTCATTTCGTCTTTCGATAAGTATTCAAGCATGCCGCAGGAAACAATAAGATCATAATTGTTCCAGTCGGAAGGCAATTGCTCTAAGTTCAAAACATTAGCTTGTGTTAAGGTAATGTTGGTCGCTTTTACTTGCTGGATCCATTGCTGAAACAGATCAAGCATTCTTTGCGTGAGATCGAAGGCATGAAATATTATCTTCTCGTAACCTTTTTTATGTGCGATAGTGTATAAAGCTCTTGTTATATTGCCCGTGCCGCAGCCTGCATCTAAGATTTTAAGTTGAGGTCGTATATAACTAGATTGTCTGAAAAACTTTTTTATTCTGCGGTGAACTCCTAGGAAATCCAAAAAGAAAAATTGATAGAAGGATGCTTTTCTAGTATAAAGTTTTTCAACTTCATTGGTATTCATAGATACAATAATTATAGTATTTTTTCATTTTATGAAAACATTTTTTGATGTAATTGCGCCGATTTATGAAATAGTGCATAGTGGCGCGAAACATACTTTTAATAATATTGAAAATTTAGCTCAATTTAGAAAGGAGGATATTGTAGTTGATGTAGGGGGTGGGACAGGGAGAATAGCTCAATTCCTAGTGGGAAAAGTAAAAATGATTACCGTGATTGACTCTTCGGAACCAATGATTGCGGAATGCAAAAAACACTCTGGAATTATGTGCATTCAGGCTTCTGGGGATGCTATGCCTATTAAAGAAGACTCCGTAGATAAGGTAATCCTTGTTGATGTATTCCATCATTTAAGAAGTCCAGAAAATGTGATACAAGAGATAAAAAGAATTCTCAAAGTAGATGGCACTCTTATTATCGAAGAATTTAATCCTAGAACATGGGGAGGAAGATTCATTATGCTTGTGGAGAAAGTATTGCGTCTCGGAAGCACGTTTCATCTTCCAAGTGACCTAAACGATATCTTTTTGAGACATGAATTTGTGTGCAAAGTCTATGAATCCCATAAAAAAAGTTATTATCTTGTTGCGAAAAAAGTTCGATGAATGAATCCAGTAAAAGAGAAAAGCAGGATGTGCAGGGAGAAACTTTTGAATCATCCTTAGAACGCTTAATACACGCTTCAGGATCTCGTGCGGAAAAAGTACGAGAACTTTATGAAAAGCTCAGTGCGCTGATTCCAAAAGAATTACCTCATGACCCAAGTGAAGCGGCCGAAGAGATAAATAGTATATTACAAGATCCAGAAAGTGGTGGATTTGAATACGAGGATAGAATAATTGAGATCGAGGAGGTGCTCGAGAAAAAAAGAGGGAACTGCGCAAGTCTGCCGTTACTTCTTGGGCTTTTACTTAAGGAGCGTGGAATACCTTTTAATCTTTCTTTGTTTGTGAATCCAAAAGATCCTGCATACGAAGAAGAGAAAAATGTTCTACGAGACATTGAACGCACAATACAAGAAATCCTTAATGAGTGTGATAGTGTCCCTTCTTTGCCGGAAGGCCCCGAGGAGGTGCGCTTAATTCGCGCATATCCCATGGAACATATGCTTTTGTCATTTAAGCAACCAGACGGCGAATTGCTTCTTGATCCGACAATTGAAGATGGAGAGCTATTTCATACCGAAGACTTCTCTTCTGAATTTCGGACAGAAATAGAC
>MHJO01000026.1:3780-7671 GCA_001818015.1 Candidatus Harrisonbacteria bacterium RIFOXYD1_FULL_40_9
ATGCATTGTTTGAATCAAGCAAAGAAGCATATAAAAACGCAAGTAAAGATAATCAAGATTCTCGATATTTTTATACGATGGCGCTATGGGAAGAATCAGATGAAAAAGCTCTGGAGTATATAAAAAAAGCTTTGAAGCTCTACAAGACATTCGGAGATGCTCGGGCATTTAAAGCTCGGTTGTTAAGTAAAGAGTACGAGGACATCTTGAAGGAATATGGCGAGAATGACACAAGAGCAAAACAGGCGCTTCGAAAAACTCAAGTTGAATTTTTAGTTGCAGCTATACTTCATACACACTCCATGCATCTTTCATATAATTCGTTTCTGATCGAGAACGCCATTTCGCTTGCAAAGGTCTTTGATAAAGAAGAAATATATAATGCACTGCTCGCAATTCCTGAAAGTGAGCGAGATATGGAATATCATATGGCATTAGTAGCGCTTAGAAATAGCGAAGCCGATCTTCTTATGGCGAGAAAAAAGATGGGTGATTCTCCAAGTCCTTTGAAAGAAATGCATTGGCTTTTAGAAGCACAAAGACTTGACAAAATTAATGGAAAAAGTTATTATGACGCTACGAGAGCGATGAAGCTTTATGAAGCTCATTTACAATCAACCACCTTTCGAGAGATGAGGGAGAGATGGAAAGACCAAGGATGGAGCTTAAGATGAATTTTGGAGTCAATGATCGGCTTGAGCAACGTATGGTACTCTCGCCGAAGATCTTTCGAACGCGCGAAGAGCTCGTCCGCTACGCCGAAGAACAGCGAGCAAAAAGAAAGGAGGCGAAGGAGTAAAAACAAAATCCCGACGGTATCGTCGGGATTCATCTTTATGAAATCTCTCCTCCTTATTGAGGCAATTTAGCTTTTTTGGTAACATTCTAATAATGACCAAAAAGATTATTGCAATTGGAATAAGTGTATTTTTTGTCTCTTTACTTGGTGGAATTAGTATTCGCTATGGAGAAGAATTATTAAACGCTCGCGCAATAGAGAGAATGATGGATGCATTAACTAATATCCGTTCTTTCGAATATCAATTCGAGCTTGATTCTAGTGGCGTTGCGCTCGAGCAGGATGGGGTATTATATTGGGTTATACGTGGATTTTTCGATTACAATGATTTATTAAATCCACGCAATAATGCAATTATTAATTTTAAGGCTGAGCAGGGCGGAGAGATTTTTTCGGGTAATCTTGAATTGCGAATGATTAAGGATGTTGTGTATGCAGTGCTTCATTATTTTGAAGGAAAGGGTCCTATGGGAATATTGTTATCTAGTTTGGAAAATAAATGGGTTTCATTTGAGACGAAGCAAGCGAGTTACCAACTAAAAGAAACCGATCTTTCTACGGTATCTAAGGCTTTTGCAAAAACTGCAGTTTTTAAAGCGAGGAAGATATTTGAAAATGAAATAATTGATGGAGTAGAGGTGAGTCGTTATCGTATTGGAGTTCGTAAAAACGAATTAAGGAAATTTATTAAAGAGATTCATGGAGCAACAAGTGAAAGGGTTGATGAGGATGTATTGTTTCAAATTGATGAGGCGCTTAGTCAAATTGTATTCCCAGAAGGGGAATTATGGATTCGAAATGAAGATAACTTACCTCATAAAATTATGATTGCACCTTCGTTTGCCAATAATGATGCAGAATTAAAGGGAACGTTAGAAATATCTTTTAGCAACTATAATCGAATATTTATACTCGAACCACCGATGACATCTACGTCTTTTGCTGATATTGTAGGGATGTTTTTTGAAGAATAAGAAGATGGGAATCTCGTCTATTCCCTTCATCTCATCTTTACTATACCCCCATTACTTTTAAAATATTCATAGTCCCTTGATAGAGATATGCTATAAAAGGAGGTATTGAGGAGTATGGGCGACGAGAGCATCATCAACACTCAATTTCTTGATGCCATTTTTAATGTGCAAGTTGAGCGATTATGTGAGCGGGGATATGAGAAGCATTGTAATTATAAAGATGTGAGTTTCGGATCATTAATAGAACCTTTGCGTCCTTTTGTGCGCGAGTCTATTGAGGCTATTAAATCTCGGACGATTACTTGCGATAAGATGCCTACTGGGTATTCGATTCCATTTCTTATCGTAATTCCTGAATGGACTGTAAGACTTAATGAGCAAGTGAAAATGATGGGAAGCTCTCCGGATAATGCTGGAATAATTGATCTAAACGTTGCTACATTACGTTTGGCAGATGGCGTGGAAGTTCCGCGCACACCTTATGTTATCTTTAATGTCGAGAATGGAGAGGCTACAAGAGGGATGTCTGCTGAATATTGCACGAAATGGTTTAAGAAGATTGGAAGGTTGTCTCTTACGGTTGAGGAAGGAATCGCGCTTGTCACGCAATTTCCTGAGATTCTATCTCGTCATTCTGTGGATCTTTCAGGATCTCGGGTAAATCTTGATGATGTGCCGGGAATATGTCTCATGGATGGAAGACCTCATCTTTCCTCGAGTTGGATTGATGGTAGGTACGATGCATGGGGCTCGGCCTCATGTACGCGAAGAATGTAGACACGCGTATTCCCTTGAGTTCTCTTTAAATTAAATTGTATGCGGCAGGCGAATAGTCTGCCGTTTTCATTTTTTCTTTAGGTATAGGCAAGTACGCTGTTCTAAAAGCGTTTGTTTATTATTAATTTTCAATATTATGAGATACTTAAAATTCGTTTTTACTACGTTAATCGTCTTATTAATTATTTCAACGTCAACGCTTGCTCAAACTGTACCCACTTCATCTACGTCAACTTCCGAAACTACAACTTCGACTGATGCAAATGCAATGACCAACACAACTACCGCACAAACCTCAACTATTTCTACTGCAATTACTACTATGACCCAACTACAAGAGCAAATTCGATTATTAGAGCAAAGGATTAATGAGTTGCGTATGCGATTGCCACTCAATCAATCAACAACATCTCCCGCTTTTATATTTACTTCTACTCTTCATATAGGAATGAGTGGAGAAGAGGTGAGTAGACTTCAGGAATTTCTTGCGCAAGACAGGGAGGTATATCCAGAGGCTCTTGTTACTGGATTCTTTGGGCCTCTTACGGAGCGTGCAGTAATGCGATTTCAAGCCAAAAATGGAATAGAGTCTTTGGGTGTTGTGGGGCCCATAACTCGTGCGCGACTCAATGCTCTTATGCAGTCAACGTTAACACTTCCTACATCAACATCTACGGTCACATCTACTACTTCTACTACTTATAATCTAAAATTCTAAATTATACTTGCATCGAATATAGAAGAGATATACGATGATTTGAGAAAAGTTCTTTTATAAAGTCAAAAAAGGAGAATAAATGAGGCAATATCTGGAATTATTGGATCATGTGCTTACTCATGGAAAAAAGAAAACCGATCCTCAGGGAATAGGAAATCTTGCGGTATGCGGATATCAAATGCGTTTTGATATCGAAAAAGAATTTCCGCTTATCACGACACGATCATTGAAAGGCTCGTGGAAAGCGCTTGTGCATGAGCTTTTGTGGATTCTTTCGGGAAGCACAAATGTCTCAGATCTCAATAAGTACGGCGTTCGGATTTGGGATATGTGGGCGTCGCCTGATGTATGTAAAAAGATGAATCTCCCGCGAGGAGAATTGGGGCCGATTTATGGCAAGCAATGGCGGAGATTTGACGGAGGGGGCAATGCTTCTGTCGATCAAATCGCTCGACTCATAGAAGATTTGAGGAATAATCCGGATTCCCGAAGACTTGTAGTGACCTCATGGAATCCAAAAGAAGCTGATGAGGTATTTGTGGCACCGTGTCATTGCCTCTTTCAGTTTTTTCACGCAGAAGGTCGGCTAAGTTTGCATCTTTTTCAACGTAGTGCTGATGTTC
>MHJO01000027.1:0-1143 GCA_001818015.1 Candidatus Harrisonbacteria bacterium RIFOXYD1_FULL_40_9
AATAAGCTTTTCGCTATCACTCTGGTGAAGTCCGATCGTTGGTTCATCGAGGATATAAAGTGTTCCCACAAGCCGAGAACCAACCTGGGATGCAAGCCGAATCCTCTGAGCCTCCCCACCTGAAAGCGTTCCTGCTTTTCTGTGAAGCGTGAGATATTCAAGCCCCACATCAATCATAAATTTCAAGCGATTTTTGATTTCTCGGAGCGGCACTTCGCTGATTTTTTCAAAATTTCCCTTCGTCGTATCAATATCACTGAAAAATTCATAAGCGCGAGCAATGGGAAGTGCAGTTACTGCAGCAATATTTTTATTATTGAGAAGCACGCTCAAACTCTCCTCCTTTAGACGCTTTCCAAAACATTGCGGGCATGGTTCTTCTGACCACAGATTTTCTGTGCCAAGTCCACCGCACTTTTCGCATGCGCCATACGGGCTATTAAAAGAGAAAAGTCTTGGTTCGATTTCTGGAAACGAAAATCCATCATAAGGACACGTGAACTTATGCGAAAGAGAAACTTCTTGATCTGTAATGATAGTGAGTACACCATTTCCGTATTTAAGCGCGGATTCAACCGCCTCAGAGAGTCTTAAGCGATTATCTTTCTCGGTAAAATCGATCTGTGCAGGCATACGATCAATTACAAGCTCGATAGTGTGTTGCTTATAACGATCGAGAGTAATCCGTTCACGGAGAGATGCGAGCTTCCCATCGATGCGTACTTCGGAAAATCCTGCATTCAAAAAATCATAAAGCATTTGATAATACTCGCCTTTTCTTCCACGTACCGCAGGAGCGAGAAGGAGAATATTTTTCTTTGCAGGATTAATACGCGCACACTCGATCACCGCGTCCACAATTTCTTCGTTCGTCATCTTTTTAATTTCCCGACCACATCGTGGACAATGCGGAATTCCCGCACGAGCGTATAACACACGCAAGTAATCATAAATCTCGGTAATTGTCGCAACGGTAGATCGAGGATTAGAAGAATGACTTTTTTGATCAATTGAAATAGCAGGAGACAATCCCTCAATCTCATCAACATCTGGCTTATCGAGCTTTCCTAAAAATTGCCGAGCATAGGCTGAAAGTGATTCAATATAACGCCTCTGACCTTCCGCAAAAATAGTATCGAATGC
>MHJO01000027.1:1158-2013 GCA_001818015.1 Candidatus Harrisonbacteria bacterium RIFOXYD1_FULL_40_9
TTTTTTCGAGTGACCCACCCTCTTTTTTCTTTATATCTTCAAATTTCTTATTAAGGACTTTAATCTCGTCCCGAAGTATACCTGCAAGCTCAAAATCAAGCATACGAGCTGCTTCCTTCATCTCTTTTTCCTTCTCCTTTATCAATCGAGAAAGTAATGGGGATGACTGAGGCACAGGCCTTGCTTCAAGCTCGAGAATCTCTTCAATGGGAAGAATATTTGAAATACTTTTCTTGATAGTTTGAGGCACAATGCCATGCTTTTTATTGTAGGCAATTTGAAGTTCACGACGCCGATTGGTTTCATCCACTGCTCGCTTAATAGAGCCCGTTATTGTATCAGCATATATCAGGACTTCGCCATTCACATTACGCGCAGCGCGACCCATGGTTTGAATAAGCGATGTTTCGCTTCTTAAAAAACCTTCCCTATCGGCATCCATGATGGCGACACAAGACACCTCAGGAAGATCGAGACCCTCACGTAAGAGATTTACTCCCACGAGTACGTCAAATGTTCCAAGACGGACATCGGTAATAATTTTGATACGCTCGAGTGTTTTCACATCACTGTGAAGATAATTTACTTTAATATTCATATCCGCAAGGTATCGAGCAAGATCCTCGGCCATGAGCTTTGTAAGCGTTGTCACAAGTACTCGTTCTTTTCTTTCTATAATCTTTGGGATTTTTTTTAATAAATCCTGCACTTGGCCCTTTGCAGGCGCAATAGTAATCTTTGGATCAATAAGACCCGTGGGACGAATGATTTGTTGGACCACTTGAGAACTTTTTTCTTTTTCAAATGATCCAGGAGTTGCAGACACATACACAACTGGCCCGATACGCTTCTCAA
>MHJO01000027.1:2027-3161 GCA_001818015.1 Candidatus Harrisonbacteria bacterium RIFOXYD1_FULL_40_9
TCCGAGACGCATCTCCTTCGTACATTCCTCGAAGCTGTGGAATAGTGACATGAGATTCGTCTATGATGGTGAAAAAGTCAGGAGTGCCATCTTCGGTGCGAGGAAAATAATTAAGCAATGTATCGGGCGGCTCTCCTTCATTTCTTCCCGAAAGATGGCGAGAATAGTTTTCGATGCCATGGCAGTAGCCGACTTCTTGAAGCATAGTAAGATCAAATTTCGTTCTCCGCTCAAGACGCTCCGCCTCAAGAAGCTTTCCATGCTTTTCTAGATACGTAAGTCGTTCACGTAATTCTTCCCGTATCGCCTTTACTGCCTTATTTCTTGTTTCACTTACGGTAATGAAATGCTTTGCAGGCGCAATAATTACCTCTTCTTTTTCCGGAGTTTTACCAAGTACAAACCCTTCGACGGGATTAATTTCATACACATCTTGAATCACTCCCTTATCTTTGCCATCACCCATAAGAGAAAAAGAATAAATCATTTCTCTATCAGGTGGCATAATTTCCCAATTATCACCTCTTACGCGGAATGTGCCGCGACGCAAATCCGCATTAGTACGAGAAAATTGAAGTTCTACAAGCTTACGCATGAAATCTTTTCTCACAATGCGTGCACCACGCGCGAGCCTTAAAATATTTTGCTCATAGATTTCTGGCGCACCAAGACCGTAGATGCATGACACCGAAGCAACGACTATTACATCCTTTCGTGTAAGAAGTGCGGTTGTTGCGCCATGACGCAATTTATCGATCTCATCATTAATCAATGCTTCTTTGCCAATATAAGTATCACTCGTCGGAATATACGCCTCAGGCTGATAATAGTCATAGTACGAAACAAAATAGTGAACAGCATTTTTTGGAAAGAGCTCCCTAAATTCATTACAAAGCTGTGCGGCAAGTGTTTTGTTATGGGCAATCACGAGAGTAGGCTTCTGGAGCTTTTGTATCACATGCGCCATCGTAAATGTCTTTCCTGAGCCTGTAACGCCCAGAAGGGTCTGGTCACGAAATCCTTGTTTTATGCCATTAAAAAGGGCGTCAATCGCTTGTGGCTGATCTCCTTGCGGTGTAAATTGTGACTCAATTTTGAATGTATTCATCCCCTTTACTTTTTCCTGCTTTTTAT
>MHJO01000027.1:3171-10177 GCA_001818015.1 Candidatus Harrisonbacteria bacterium RIFOXYD1_FULL_40_9
TTTGTATTAAATTAAATAGCATACAGATTATACACCAATGCCCATCACATCTTCAGCAAAAAAAGCTCTGCGCCAAAACAAAAGACACAATAAAAAAAATCTTCTCATAAAGAAGGGTCTTCTGAATGTCATTCGTGTATATAAGAAATCACTTGCCTTAAAGAATAAAGGAGAGGCTGAAAAACAATTAAGCGCAGTATACCAATCACTCGATAAAACAGCAAAATCGGGAGTGATTAAGCCAAATAAAGCTTCTCGTCTCAAGTCTCGTCTTTCAAGTCTTCTAAAAAATAAGCATTTAATCTAATAGTATTTCAAATACAGAATCCCCTCACATACGCAAGGGGATTTATTTAAAACATTATAATTCCCGAAATCTACACGCTTCGATATCTACCGCCAGTGGAACTAGCCACATTTCTCAAAAACTGCTCGAATGCACCGAATGCGCCGATACCAAAACAATGAATGACGACACCATGAGTATTATGAGCCCTAATCATTTCAAAATGAACCGAAATCGCATTGAGCTCGCCACATCCGGGAGCACCGTCCGAGAGTAATACAATAGTGAAATTAGTTTCGTCATGAAGAGCCAACACTACCGCTGGACCAGTGCCGGTTCCGCCATCTGCCCAAAGAGCCTGTACCCATGCTATCGCACTCACTTTGTTCACATATTCAGCTTTTCGAGTTGCGATTTGCCACTGACGAACATCGCATGCATACGCAATGACATTAAAATTAAAATCTTCGGAAAGAGAATTAATCGACGCTACAAGCTCAGATTTTGCCCTATCAAGTCTTGTGCCGTATGCAACGTTTCCGGTGGAATCAATATATGGCTCACATGGAAGTGCCATAGATCCCGAACAATCCAATACATAAATGATTGAATTCGTTCTCGCTGCTATTTCCTCATCATATATTTTAGGCGGATCATCTTCTTCGGCAGGATCCAGGGGCGGATCCTCCTTTGGTGTAGCTACCAGACTAGATCCGATTGGTAAATCCATGCCACCCTGCGCAAAAACAGGCACATGTATCAAAAATAGAAAAATAGAAAGAAAAAGGCTTATCTTTGATATAAATTTCACGCCGCAACCTCCATTTATTAGTTTTTAAAAACTTCACTCTTTCTTATTTCAGTATAAAGCAAAAAAATAAGATTCAAAGGAATGATTGTGATATATTTACACAACTAAACTTGAACATATTTTAGCAGAAGATTCTATTTCGTCCTTTCGGACTCATCAGGGCAAGTAACACACTTACCAATAGAGAGGGTTTTGTTAATCCAGGCCCTCGAACTGGAATTGAATGCTACGAAACTACCGGACTACAGTACCTTTTGATTGACCCACACGGCGAACGCGAACCCGCCGTCACGATCCCACCTGAGGCCAGGCCTGCCGACCCACGCGCTGAGCCAGCGACCACCGTCGTCACGGCTCGCGATCAGCAAGTCCGGATCGCCGTAGGAGTCGTTGATGGGTTCGTGCATTACGATGACCCACCAGACACCCATGGCTTCGATCTCCTTGTCCGTGAACTTCTCGCGAATGAGACAGGCCAGCTCGACGTTCGGCTTGGACAACTTGCGCTTGTCGGCTTCGGCACAGATCTTCTTCGTGATCCGGTCGTTGTCCTCGAAGAGCATGCCCTTGAGAACGGCGACTTCGGTCGTCACGCCACTCGTCGGCTTGAAGTCCGGCGAACGAAGTATCTGATTGGCGTAGTCGCCGACGCGGAAACCGTTGCCTTCCAGACGCTTGATCCAGTCCTCGCCAGTCGTGCCGTCGGATGTGACGCTGAAGTAGATGACGCCGTCTTCCTCGCGCCACGAACGGATCGATTCGGAAACCGAAAGTTCGTCGCGGAGAAAACGGAGCGCCATGTCGTGGCCACCGAGCTTCTTGACGATGGCATTCAATTGACCCGCGGTAAGGCCTGCTGATGCGAATTCTGTGCTCATGATTATATCTCCTTGGGCTAATTTGCCCGTTTCGTTTTCCTCTAATCCGAGGAGGAACTAGTGACCTCATGTGGTCATAGCGAGGAATAGCCTAGTTTTAAGTCACTTTTCGCTATGACCAATCGCAAGTCTTATTAAAGAACTCTGATTTACATCAAACATTAAAACGCGATACTTGTCAACATTGGGTAGTATTCTGCACCACCTCCTTCGGAGGGAGACGTTGTATCCATTCAACTACGAGGGCGAATCCCTCTTACCATACCGAATACGAGAACGAACATCAAACGCCCCTGCTCAATCGTCCACAAAAAATGATCAAACATTCCCACCCCAAGAATGAAAATCAATAAGGTTCCCATGAGAACCATCTCCCATTCACGAGAAGTTCCTTTAAGGCTCAAAAATCCATACGCATTCTTAGATACAAAATATACAAATAAGATGAATCCCGCGATACCAAGCTCTGCGAGAATCAAGACGTAAAGATTATGAGTAGGTTGCTTCTGCCATTCCTCAAAAAGAAGTAGTGCATTATATACTCCATGCTCTTCTGCGTGTATCATGCTGTTGCCAATGCCGACACCAACAATAGGACGATCCTTAATAATTTCCCATCCCACTTCCATGTATTTTCCACGCAACCCCACTCCGGGATCATGAGAAATGGATGTGATTCGAGACAATACAAAATGCCCCAATATTGAATAAAGAATAATATATGATACTCCATATATCACAAAGAGCTCTCTTCGCCATTTTCTTCTCGTAAAAAAACCATAGAGAGAAATAAGAATCAACATACTATCTAACATAATCCAGCTTGTTCGAGAAAATGTGAGTATAACGCCGGACAATATCACAAACATACACGCACCACCTATTATGATACGATAATAAAAATAACGTTCTCCGTAATATTCTCGAACCCATATAAATACATATACCGTACTTAGAAATCCTATTCCCAAAAAGCATCCAAGAATATTCGGATGGAGAAATGTTCCATACGACCGCACCAATACATCTCCATCAACCACAAACTTCGCTACGCCCTGTATAAATGGATCTACAATAGGCTCGCCCAAGATTCGTAATCCTATACTTCCCTCAGATGTCCACTGCAAAAGCGCAAGGAACGATTCAGTGACTGCTAATACACCAAGCAGAACACATACACGCACCATTCTTTTTCTATTATCTCGCAGTATTTCACTAATACCATATATCGCAATACAAAGCACTGAAAATCGTATTCCGTAATAAAGTCCAATAGAAAAGTTATCTGCAAATAATGAAATAACAAGCGGAGAAAATCCAAAAAACCACACATATTCCCTGCGCATTATTATGAAATATATCCCACAAGTAAAAAGCAGAAGTAATGCGAAATCACTCGCATACACAAATGCTTTCATGTATTCCTGATCTATGCCATAAAGACTAGCGAGAAACTTTTTAAGAACAAAAGGGATGCATACAACAAGAACATACAACGAAAAAGCTCCTATTTTATACATACGCTCCATCCCGCTATATTACGAAAAAATTGGCTGAGGATTTTTTTCTCTTACTCGAAACCAAATAAGAACCACGAGAACAAGATATCCCATCACAATCACATCCCCTACAAAACTCACTAGGCCAAGAAGACTATCTTTAAATATCGTATACACAATAAGCGGAAGAAATAATACGGCATAATCGGCAGCACCTTCCTTCCATTTGAGGTCATATATAAAAGAGTCTCGAAGATCACGACCTACAATCGTATAAGAGCTTCTAAGATTAAGAAGCCCAAAAAGACCAAAAATAAAGAGTACTGGAACTGACACGCCATTAAGAAGCCCTGAGACTGCATCTTCCGAGACCGTATCCGAAGAAATCATAATAGCGACAACAAAAAGTATATATATAAATAGAGGAATAGAAGTACCCCACACAATCGATCTTTTAATCCACACACTATGATTCCTACCTCCCTTCTTTGCGTCTCGAAAGTAATCCACAAGCAAAGGAATTGCCTGAAGTCCTAACAAAGAAAAAAGCACAGGACCAAAAGGAACCCAAAGAGCTCCTAGGTCAAAACCACGAAGCTCATGAAATACAAAAAAAGAACGATTCACGACGAGAAGAAAAATAGTAAGAGCGCCTAAAAGCAGTGCGTCGTTTAAAACTAGCTCCATTTCTGCAAGTACCCGAGATGACGTAAGTATAAAAAATGAACCAAATGCCCACACAATAAGCATTTTGAAACCAAGCGACCATGGCGCAATGAGATTAAAAAAACTAATACTCAATATAAGAAATACTCCGAGCACAAGAATATTACCGAGAATATTAAGAAAAAGAGCGGCCCAAAATCCTTTTTCACCCAAGTAAAGTCGCGCATAACCAAGAAGTCTATGACGTTCTTTTGTTTTGATAATAACTTCAGCATACATAAGGTGAATAAGTATTGCACACGAACCGAAGATAAAAAGATATAAGAGTCCCAAGGAGAAGCCACTTCTCTCAAACACATAAGGGAGGGTAAAAACTCCTGCTCCGATAATAAGGCCTGATAAGAGCGCGGTCGGAAGGAGAAAATTATTGTATATACGGATAAGCGTATTCATGCATTATTTTACTTCAAATATTTCATCCCCTTCTCGAACTCGATATTTCACCCTCATACCTACTTCTTTCCCTTTTTTTGCAATCGAGATTTTTTCATGATCATATTCCATGGAGCCAACCGGCATTTTAAAATCGGTTGTTGCTCCAAGAATATGAATCTTCACCCCTGTTTTTATTGGTTTCTTAAATTTAATAATCGCAACTTTTATCTTTGAAAAAAAATGAGTTACCCGGCCAATTGATGCAGGTTTCTTAATAGAAGGCATAAAGAAAAAGAATTAATAGGCAGCAACTCTTCGTCCCATTTTTTTTACATGTTCTTTTTCCACAAACTCAAGTACTTTATCGAGTAAGCGAGCAGGAGAGCTATCAAACACCACCTTACCAGGACCTCTATGCGATCCCTCGACGATATCACGCAACATATCAGCCATACCTCCAGTTTTTTCAAGAACACCAATGGGCTTATGGTCTTCAAAGCCGATTGTGAATTCATTTAACGTTCCCATCCTTCCACAAATTGTAATAATTGCATCCGCAGTACGAGTCAAAAGAAGATTACGTCCAGAATAGTCAAAACCTGTATAGATAATGAGATCATGATAATCAACGGGCAAATGATACACGCCCAGATGAGCTGCCTCAGAGGCGGCCGGAGATAATCCTATGACAAGACCACCCTCTTCTTTTGCCCCCTTCGCAGACCAATAAGGGATTCCTGTTGTAGCACCCGTAACAAGCACAAGACCACGCTTTGCAATTTCTCGGCCCATTATTTCCGCCTTTTCGTGGGCATCAATTGCGCAATGACCAGTCTCAGCTGCTCCGGAAACACATATCTTATATTTAGGAGAAAAAATATCTTTCATATACCTTTATTATACACGAGAAACACACAGAGTGGAGCACGCCTCTACAACTCAACTTTTTCGCCTAGCTCTGGAATGTGTGTATTTATCGCAAGCTCATCGCGAATTTTTCGAGCAAGAGTAATTGCAGGAATTTCTTCCCCCTGCACCACAAAAACTTTCTTAAGTGATTGGCGCATGGAAGTAAGCCAGTCAATAAGCTGAGCTTGATCTGCGTGAGCAGAATACCCCGGGACACTCACCACTCTGCAATGCACCTGCACATCTTCACCCGCAATGCGAACGACTTTTCTTCCCTCGAGAATATGTCTCCCTAGAGAACCCGCCGCCTGATAGCCCACAAATACGATTGTGCTTTTTGGATCAGAAAGATAACGACGCTCGTGATGAACAATTCTTCCACCATGCGACATACCAGAGCCTGCGATAATAACTTTCGGTGCTGGAATATCATTAATGGCTTTTGATTCTTCTGTGCTTTGCGTAGCACGAAGCCCATGAAATTCAAAAATTGCATCTCCTCCCTTAATCAAGAACTGAGTCTCTGAATTAAAATAGCGCTCATACTTCTTATACACATCAGTGAGCTTAATCGCGAGAGGACTATCAAGGAATATCGGCACACGTGGAATACGCCCATGCTCCATGAGTTCATTTAATTCAAAAAGAAGCTTCTGAACACGCTCCATTGCAAATGCAGGAATCAAAAGCACTCCTTTCGCTTTCACGGTTTCTTCAATAATGTCCTCGAGGGTGTTCTTAAAAGCGGGGTCATCCTTATGCAAACGATCTCCATACGTTGACTCGATAAGACAATAATCAGCATCCCCTAGAAATTCAGTACGTTCAATGATGGGCGGAGGATTATTGCCCAAATCCCCAGAAAAAACAATTTTCTTTCCTTTATTTCTTATTTCAATAGACGCAGAACCAAGAATATGCCCTGCATTAAAGAATGTAATTGTCGCATCTCCTAATGTTAATGGCTCGTGATATTCCACCCCCTTCCACAACTTCATCACATCATGAACATCTGCCTCATTATAAAGAAGTGGGCGATGTGCTTTCTGGGCTTCTTTCGCTAAAATACCTTCCGAATCAATGAGAAGAATTTCTGCAAAATCACGAGTAGGATAAGTAGAGAAAATAGAGCCTCGGAACCCTGCCTTATAAAGCTGAGGAATACGTCCGGTATGATCTATGTGGGCATGAGTCACGAGTACTGCGTCAATTTTTGCGGGATCATACGGAAATGGCTCAAAATTGAGTCGTTCGCAAAAATTACTGCCCTGATGCAAACCACAATCGACAAGGATAGTGTGATTATCAGTGCGAAGAAGATAATTTGCTCCTGTCACCGAACGAGCCCCTCCAAAAAATTGAACATTCATACAAAGAAGTATAAACAAAAAATGACTTTGTATATAGTAACAAAGTCATTTTTTTATTAATTCTTTCTCTTTATTGAGGAGGAACCACATAAAGAAACACAAGCATCACCGCAAGCGCCCACATTAATGTCCACCCAAGTATAATAAGCGCC
>MHJO01000027.1:10185-14391 GCA_001818015.1 Candidatus Harrisonbacteria bacterium RIFOXYD1_FULL_40_9
AAAATCGTCTTCAAAAAGAAGGGCGATGCCATAGATAAATCCCGCAACAACATTAAGAAAGCCAATAACTATGCCTATCCAGAACCATTTTTTGCCTACTTTAAATTTCTTTTCCATGTGTATACCTTTATTATATCAATATTTCTTTCGAATGACGTGTGGATAACCTACGAATCAAGAATTCGTGAACTAATAGATGTCTGGAGATTAATTTCTATGTTCTCGATAAGACCTCGTCCACCCGATAATGTAAATACCAACGTGACAAGGGTGGGCATGTTATCACCCCGAGAGTCAGCCCCATGAAGATAAAATTTTAAAAATTGTATTCGCACGTCATTTGATATAAGTGCATTCTGATCACGAAGAGAAGAGCAACTATCCATAACTCCCCCCACCGCACGAACGATTGTCTTTGCGTCATTATCATAGCGATAACGCACACGCTCATCCTTTGCATTCGTAAAACATAACTCTTCGTCATTATGCGATGCGGAGAATTCATGTCCCGTGCGTATCTCACGAGCAATCTGCTCTATAACGAGACTTGCATTGTCATTTGCCTCGATAAGTCTCATGAGTGTTTTTTGCGTACGAATAATATTGATAAATGTCCCTGCCACAACTGCAGATAAAATACCAAAAAGAGACATGGTGATTAGAAGCTCTATCATCGTAAAACCAGATTGTCGAGAATGTGATAATTTCATGTCTTATCTCCAATTCAAAAAATGATCCTCTACGACAATATCAAATTCGGCACCTCCAAGATCGCTCCAAAAGACTCGAGAAGAAACGGCGAGTTCCTCGACAGTGTCCGTTGAAGACGCCACAATAGAACGCACCTCCACGCACCTCTTAAATGGCACGAGAGAATCCGCTACTCCATACACATATGTACGATATGTGTCATTAAATGAGAGTTGCCTTCCCGACGCAACTCCATCACATGAAGTTCCGCCACCACGATAATTAATAAATACACTATCTGCAGTATGAGTTCCCGCAACTTCGTATGCTCCATCCGAGAGACCTTGATTCCATGGAAACCCCCTCATAATATTCGCATCAATCGAATTTTTAATAATTTCAATACCCTCTGCAGCGAGATGATTTGCAATGTATTGATTTGCAATAAGCCGATTTAAGCTCAATGACCGAGACAGAAGTGTTATTATTCCAAGCAGGCCAACAACCGCAATCGAAATAGCAACAAAAGACTCAATAAGTAGCTGCCCTTTTATTGTGCTGTTTCTTTGGTGATTCATAATTCCAGGAACTGATTTTATTCTACTTTAATCTGACCAAATAAAGAAACTTCTATCGCGCTTTCAGTCGTTCCATCTCTCGTTCGCATGCGCACTCGAATTGACTCTATTAAAGGATCGCGATTCACATTTAAAACTACCGTAGGCTCAGGAGGAACAAAAAGCACGTTGAGCGCTTCCGTACCCACTATAAATTCAACACCAGAATTAAGTGTTAAAACACTCCCAACACGTTCAGATTCGTCAGTATATTTATTATCCGAAGTTCCACAACCATCAGAACCTGCCGCAGGCAAGTCCTTGAACACAAAAAAATCCTCGTTATTGCCCGCAATATGCACACCATATCCACAAGGGGCATCGGTTTCTGTGAACGTTTGGATACTCAACGATTTTGCTCTATAGAGCGCATCAAACACACGCGAGCGTTCTTTGAGAAAGATGAGTTGTCTTTCTCCGCTACGATTGTAAGTAATCACAAGACTCGAAAGAAGTATAATAATCGAAACACTTACAAAAACTTCAATTGTAGTAAATCCCTTAAGTGATTCCCTCATTACTCTTTTAGTATACCACTCTTCCTAAGGAGATAAGAGGCCAAAATAGCCACGCAATAACTCTTCGCCCCAAAAGAAAAATATAAAAGCAGAAAGAGCGAGAAAAGGACCAAACGCGAGCATGGATCGAAACTTCTTTTTACCCGCAATCATAAGTATAATGCCCACGCAGGATCCAATAATAAATGCTCCAAAAATTATAAAGATAACTGTTGGCCACCCAAACACAAGACCCAACGCAATCGCAAATTTAAAATCTCCTAATCCCATCACGCGGCCATGGCTTAAAAATACAGGAATTCCGGTAATAATAGCCCCAAACATCATAGCTATTAATCTATTAATGTATATACTGCTTTGACCATTAAAAATAAGAGAATAGGGACCTACTCCATACTGCATAGTTTGAAAAATTCCTCTATATTCATAGAATATAATTTCTAAAACTCCCGCACATATAAGCAATATATTAAGTTCATTCGGAATGAGATGGTAATGATAATCAATAAGAGCAACCAAGAAAAGCACCGAAAATACAAAAAGATAAAGTCCTGTTTCAATATAAGGATCAATTCCATTCACAAAACCAATAAAAGGTGCACGTGATACAAAGATATACCAAGGGATAAATACAAAAAGAAGTCCCGACAGCACCTCAACGAACGGATACTGAAAGGAAAGAGATTTAATGCAATTTCTACACTTTCCTCCTTGAACTAAAAAACTAAGCAAAGGGATAAGCTCAAACCATCTAAGTGTTTTATGACAATGAGGGCACCGAGAACGGCCCCCATTATTTTTAAGACTAAACACTGAATATCGTGAAGAATAACGAAGCGATACTACATTAAGAAAACTCCCTATTGAAATTCCTACAAGAAATAGTATCACCCAATACCACATATGCAGCTAAAAACTTACACAGTATAATTTTTCCTCGCCACATGAACTCACATCAAGATCCCCTTCATAACTACTAAGAGCCGCACCTTCTTCTGGATTGTAACTATCCTCAAGAAGCGTTGATTCCTCTGCTTCCAGTTCTGCTCCTAAAGCATAATTTTGGTTAGTTGTTGCATAAAAATATGTTATGGTGTCATCACTTAAAGGATCATCGGGAATTTGACTTACTCCAATTTGATCTCCAATAAGTGCACTCGTAAGCTCACCCCAGTTTGCCGCAGATGGATATTCTCCATTTTTCGCATAGTAAAGCTCAAGAGCATTTTGAACCTGACGCAAATCAGCAACACGACGAGCATCTCGACCTCTTTGGCGAAAACTAGTAAGTCCCACAAGCACGACCGCAGAGAGAAGCCCGATGATCGAAACAACGACCAATATTTCAATAATGGTAAAACCTGAACGTTTTGATGATAAATTCATATTTTTTTATTTGTTGTTAATATCGACTGTTGTTAATTAATACTTAGAACGTCTGTACTAAATTATATAATGGCAGAAGTATCGACGCAAACAAAAGCCCCGAGAGAACCCCTATACCTAATATAAGAGCAGGCTGAATAAGCTCTACAAGATTTGAAACCACATCATCAACTTGACTACTATAAAATCGAGAAATGCGATCAAGTAACTCATCGAGGCGCCCTGTTGTTTCGCCAACGCCTACCATTTGCCCTACAAGAGGAGGAAAAAAATGTTCCTGCTTTTCAAGCGCACGAGATAAAAGCTCACCGCGACGAACTTCTTCGGCAACCTCATGGAGCACTTCTTGATAAAGCACATTGTCAATTGTATGCCCTGCAATTTCAATAGATTGAACTATAGGAACACCACCTTTAATAAGAACACTTAATGATTCGGCAAATCGAGCAACATATAATCGCTCGAAAAGCTTTCTAAAAAATGGGAGCCGCATGCGAACATCATCAGCCACCGCACGCCCCTCTTTCGTCCCTAAATAATTAAAGAGAAGCGCCAAAAGAAGTCCCACGAAAAGTACTACAAATATCCACCATTGCTTCAAAAATACTCCTGTCGCAAGTAAAATACGTGTAAAAAGAGGAATTGCAACATTGGACTCTTTAAATATTGGTTCGATTTGAGGCAAGACTACGGCAAGCAAAAGAAATGCAACGCCTATAAAAAGAACAATAACTACGATGGGATAAATTAAGGCATTGCGCACACGAGAAACAAGATGGACTTCTTTTTCAAGATAATCCGCAAGAAAGCCCATTACTTCTTCAACACGGCCAGTAACCTCAGCAGAACGAACCATATTGATATAAAAATCAGAAAAAACTCCTTTTTGTCTTTCGAGAGCCTGCGACAATGCAAGACCTGCATCAATATCGGAATAAAGTTCAAATACGACTTCTTGTAATACTTTATTATTTGTCTGACGATGTAAATTTTTC
>MHJO01000027.1:14430-18138 GCA_001818015.1 Candidatus Harrisonbacteria bacterium RIFOXYD1_FULL_40_9
TGTTTTTACTCTTCTAAAAAAAGTAACAATCGAGTCGTACCAGTGGGCTTCTTCTCCTGAAACCATACTTAAAATATAGAGCCCATGACTTGTAAGTATATTTGTTGCCGTTCCTCGGTCAGGAGCATCAACAAACCCAACCTGCAACTCCCCTCCCTTATTGCGTGCTTGATATCGAAATTTCATAATTACGAAATGCTCTTAATTTGTTTTTCGGCAAGAATTCGAAGCTCGGCAGGATTTAAAGAATAATTTTCCGCAACTTCAAGCGATACCTCTCTCTTTGCAACAAGAGATGCGAGTGATCTATTTAAGCTTATCATACCTTCTTGGAGACTTGTCTCGATAACAAAGTCAATTTGATATGACTTGCGTTCGCGAATAAGATTTCGAATTGCTGAGTTTACAATCATCACCTCAACGGCGGGAACACGCCCTCCGTTAATGCGAGGCACGAGCCTTTCTGAAACAATTGCCACAAGTGTTGCGGCAAGCTGAGAAACTGCTTGCCCTTGTTGGTTTGCCGGAAAACTATCGATAACACGGTCAATGGTTTGACTCGCAGAATTTGTATGGAGCGTAGAAAATACGATATGTCCTGTTTCTGCTGCAGTCATTGCAATAGAAATTGATTCAGGATCACGCATTTCACCAATCATAATAGCATCAGGGTCTTGACGCAGAATTGAGCGTAATGCAGAGTTGAAACTTCCTGTATCAATCTTTACCTCGCGCTGAGAAATAATCGATCTATCCTGCACAAACAAATACTCAATAGGATCTTCGATGGTAATAATATGATCAGTACGCGTATGATTAATCTCGTCAAGAATCGCAGCAAGCGTCGTAGACTTTCCATGACCGGCAGGACCCACTACAAGAATGAAGCCCTGAGACAACTTCGCAAAATCATGGAGAATAGAAGGTAATGCAAGATCTTCAATTGAGTGGATATTTGCTGGAATAAGACGCAATGCTGCGCTCATAAATCCTCGTTGGAAATATATATTTACTCTAAAACGCGCCTTGTCTTCAAACGAGTAGGAAAAATCAATTTCTTTTCCCCTAAGAAACTCCTCTTTCTGGGCGGGGGTTATAAAACTTGTAATTAGGCCTTCAACATCTTCCGGGGTAAGAAGCGGCTCCTTCATAACTGGAATAAGTCTTCCATCAATACGAAGCGTGGGTCGTCTTCCCACTGCAATATGCAAATCAGACGCACCTTGTTTTGCGGTTGCAAGCATCAACTCTCTCATTTTTTCCTGAAAATTCTCCATATCTAAAAGTATATCATGACTCTGTTGTTTCTCTTAGAACCTCTTCAATGGGAACAAGTCCCGCGAGTGCCTTTATAATTCCATCATCCCGGAGCATCACCATCCCTTGTCTCTTTACCTCGTCAAGTAGTTTTGCTCCAGTTAACTTTTCATTTACCATTGCGCCAAGCTCTCGAGTCATAGAAAGCATTTCAAATATTGCAACCCTTCCACGCGATCCCTTGTTATTACATGATTTACAACCCTCCGACTGAAACACCCGATAAGGTTCTTTATATTTCGCTATCACATCAGAACGTACTGCTTGAGGAAGGCTGGTAATGCTTTTTTTGATAATGTCTTGCACATCATCATGGGCAACTTCTTCTTTTTTGCACTCATCGCATAATCGAGGCACAAGGCGTTGAGCAACCATAAGATTAAGAGCGCTCGGAACCAAAAATGGCTCGATACCCATATCAATGAGACGAGGAATAACTCCAATAGCGTCATTTGTATGTAATGTGGAAATTACGATATGGCCCGTCAGTGCGGCATGAACCACAAGCGATGCAGTTTCTTTGTCCCGAATTTCGCCAACCATTACTACGTCTGGATCCTGTCTTAAGATTTGTCTTAATCCCGAGATGAAGTCATATCCTATTTCAGGACGCACCTGAGACTGATTAATGCTTTCCACAA
The DNA here is from genome assembly GCA_001818015.1 of Candidatus Harrisonbacteria bacterium RIFOXYD1_FULL_40_9. GTDB lineage: Bacteria > Patescibacteriota > Minisyncoccia > UBA6257 > XYD1-FULL-40-9 > XYD1-FULL-40-9. The sequence continues at coordinate 16,389 of MHJO01000027.1, forward strand.
AATATTCAACAGGATCTTCAAGACTTACGATGTTAATCCCTTCATTATTTAGTTTTTGGAGTATCGAATAAATAGTTGTTGTCTTACCCGAACCAGTGGGGCCTGTAATTAATATAAGTCCGTAAGGACGAGCAAGCGCAGTTTCAAGTATCCGCACATTATGAGGCATTAATCCCAGTGCATCGAGTCCTTTTAACCCTACAGTAGGATCAAGAACACGAAGCGCTATTTTCTCGCCAAGCGGCGTAGGAAATGATGAGACACGAAAATCAATATCGCGCCCCATGAGCACTGTACGAAAACGTCCATCCTGAGGAATACGATTCTCGTCAATTTTAAGATTAGACATAATCTTAATACGCGAAATAATTGGCTGATGCAATTTAGGCGGCACAGAGGAGACTTCGCGCAATACTCCATCAATACGAAAACGAATCCTCATGCGATTCTTTTGAGGCTCGAGATGAATATCCGAGGCATGTTCCGCAACGGCTTCCTTTAATGTTGAAGCAACGATTCTAATGATGGGAGCGTCTTCAGAAACCCCTCCTTCTTCCAGCTTCACAATCCTTTGATTGTTATTCAATGGCTGATCTTTTACTCCACCAAATGACCGAAGAGCATTAGTAACCTCATTTTGGTACGGAGAATAGAGCCGCAAAACTCCCTCCACTACCGAAGGAGTAATAAGATACACACCTAAGCTTACTTCAAGCTGCTTTGCAATATAGCGCAAGGCATTCTGAGCATTGACGTCATCGGGATATACCATTCCCACGACAAGCATACGATCAGTTTTTGAAAGAGGAATAACGGAATAACTTCGAGAAGTTTCTTCAGGAATAAAACGCAAAAGCTCCGAAGAAATATTTTCGACTCTTACTTCTTTATAAGGAACTTTCAGTAATTCACTTTTTGCTTTTGCCACATCCACTTCGTTTACGATCCGATTCGTATAAAGCAATGACTCTACGGACGTATTATTAAGCGATGCATCTCGCAAAAGCTTTTGAGCAGTTTCACTTTCAAGTATTCCCCTTTCGACAAGTGTATTAGTTAAGGTTTTATTATCCATATAAACTTACGAAAAGAACTACGGAGAATTATTTAAAAAGGGACAAATGGGTTACTTCTTCCTGTGTCATTCGGAAGAGAAAGCTTAATATCTTGTCTCAATGCTTTGAATACTGTATCGCCTACGATATCAGAAACATTAATATCCACGCCAGCAAATCGTTTTGCATTTTGAAGCGAAGCCGGAAGAATCACTTCTTGTCTTTTGGGAATATCAACAAAGAAAAGATAGTATACAACAAGACCAACCAAAAGAAGGATGACTGCGATAATGAATAACGCAAACCAAGGAGATGATTTTTTTTCTTGATCTATTACAATTGCCATAATAAAGATTACTTATCGAGTTGATAATACGTACGAGCAACAACGACCACGTCTATTAAATCTTTATCAGTTTTAATATTCGATTCCATACTCAGCTTCTCAACATCAACAATACGTGCATTGATTTCGAGGCTCATTAAGAATTTTTTAATAGCATCATATGTTCCATTTAAACGAGATCTGATTTCGATTACGCCAAGAGCATGTGCATTTGATGTTGCCGATTGTTTCTGAGGTAAATCCTTAAAAGACAATGATCGAATAATCACGCCTGCACTACTTGAAAGACCATTCCATTCTGCGACAATAGATGGGATTTTTTTCTCCGAGGGCAATGAAATAGAGAGAG
>MHJO01000027.1:18150-18235 GCA_001818015.1 Candidatus Harrisonbacteria bacterium RIFOXYD1_FULL_40_9
GCAAATTTGAAGTCCATTTTTAAAAACCATGTTTTTGCATCGAAGCTTTTTCAATTATTTGAAACTCATACGCACGAAAGGACAT
>MHJO01000027.1:18267-36875 GCA_001818015.1 Candidatus Harrisonbacteria bacterium RIFOXYD1_FULL_40_9
CACGAAGAGGGTAAATCAAGTACTGATTAATCAGTAAAGAACCCACAAGAAGAGTAGCAAAGATAAAAACACTTAATATTCTTTGAGTAGATGATCTCATGGCGTGAAAAATGCCTGACTCAATGTCATCCTAATTTTAAATCCTACACCTTTATTGGTAAGCTCCGCATTTTCAAGCATTACTTGATGCACGTCTTTCGCTTCCTCAAGAAGTCCGCCAAGTTCTGCTAAATTTTCATAAGAATCAGTTATTCCCTGAAGCAATAGTTCACGTGATTTTGTGTCTACATTAAGCGAGGTATAATATGTCCTTTCGTGCGTATGAGTTTCAAATAATTGAAAAAGCTTCGATGCAAAAACATGGTTTTTAAAAATGGACTTCAAATTTGCAAATTGAGAATAAAAGCGCAAAAGAGCATCTTGCTCTGCTGTATTAACTTTCTTAGAAAGTGTCGTAAGTTCTGCTTTCTTATCGTTAATCTCTTGTGCGAGAATGGGACGGTATCCAAATAAAAGACCCACATACAAAAGAAGAGTAACTCCGAATATCAAAAAACCAACAATAAGTAACCTAGTAGACCAACCTTTTTCTTTTGTGGTCATATCGTTAGTTCGCGAATTACTCAATTGATTGTTCACAATTTATAAAAACTGACGTATTCCTAAACCAATTGCTACAGAAAAATAAGAATTGATTTCTTCAATAATAGGTCCCATTTGCTCATCAAAAAGGAGTCGGCTAAATGGATTTACTTTCACTACTGGTAGACCAAACTGCTCTTCAATATATTTTTCGATACCTCGAAGCTTTGCTCCACCACCCGTAAGAATAATGCGTTCCAATCGTCGCTTTCCACTTACAGCGAGAGTGTTTCCGTAGCGCGCCTCGTATTCATTCATAGCCCTACCTATCTCACTTAGTATAGCATCGAGCGACGACATCATTAATGTGGATAACTCGTAGTCTCCTCCAGTTCCAAGAAGTCCATGTCTTCGCTTCATTTCTTCTGCACGAGAGATTGTAATATTTAAACCCTGAGCTATTGATTGACTCAAAGAGAAACTCGCAAAATCTGTCTGACTATTAAACCTAAGATATCCGCCCTCAGTAATCGCAATATTTGTAGAACGAGCTCCAATATCTACAATAAGCGTGGGTACAGCATCTTTTAGTGCAAGGGAACGAATACTCGCAAGACTTTCGCTCTCAAGAGCCACAAGCTTCAGTCCGACTTTTTTAAAAAGTGACTTATATCGCTCAACGTGCTCATTAGTAACCGCGATAAGAAAAATCTGCTGAAAACGAATTCCGTTTATTTCACGTTCACCAACCTTAAGCCAATCAAGCGTCACATCAGTAAGCGGCAAAGGAATATATTGACGAGCCTGATATCCCATCGATTTTACGGTATCTTCCTGTGACATTAAGGGAAGTTCAAGGATTGTATTAAATACAAGAAAGCTCGGCAAAGAAGCAATGACTTGATGTGAGCGTGGCTTCATTCGAGAAAGAAGATAATTAAGCAATGCGACAACTTCTTTCTCGTAAAACTTCAAAGAACTTGCCTGAATTACTTCATTAGAACGCTCTAAATACCCATAACTTTCAAGCATTCCATAGTTCTTTAACACAGGAAGACCCTTGCCTTTCTCAACCTCAACAAGCTTGATACTTGTAGTGCCAATATCAATTCCAAGATAACGATCATTTTTGCCAAATAGTGACGAGAAAAAGCCTAAAGCCATATAGTATTAGTATAATGGATATAATTACATTACTCACTAGGAAAACTATGTATGTTTTTATTAAAAACCTAATACTCGACATACTCTCCCCTTCATTATGTCTCTTATGTAAAAATTATCCTCCTGATTTAGACAAAGAAATGCATATATGCACATCATGTCTAAAAAATATTCCTTGGAATAGTTGCTTTTTCTGCGTTGTATGCGAAAGAAGACTTCCCGAACTTTCATCAAGGTGTCGTTCGCATTCTCAAGTAACCCTCTGCTCTGCCGCGCCCTATAACTATGCTCCAATAAAAAATCTTATATGGGAGCTTAAGTTCAGAAACACAAAAGTGGCAGCAAAAACCCTTGCAAAAATCCTCTTTACCTATACAGAAAGAGTGCTCCTCAAAGAACTACACTCAATCGACTTTATTATTCCTATCCCACTTCACTATAAGCGCGAAAAAGAAAGGGGATACAATCAAAGCGAGCTTATATCTCGATATTTCATTGATCTATTATCTCTGCAAGTGTTGCAACCGATTTTCGACACCGCTTCACTTACAAGAGTCAAATACACTGAGCCTCAAACTGAAAAAAATCGTGATGCACGCCTTATTAATCTTCACGATGCATTTGAAGTAAGAAATGGAACTGCCCTACACGATAAATGTGTTCTTCTTATCGATGACGTATACACATCGGGAGCAACAATGAGAGCTGCGGCGTATACCCTAAAAAAGCATAAAGTAAAGCGAATTATATGCCTTACTCTCGCACAAGCTTAGTTAAAAATTATTGTACAAATAAATTTTCTGGTCATTAGTCCATACATCGAGACGCGGCGTATACCAGAACCACCCACCGATAACCCATATTTTACCATTAAAAATCGGCGAAGTGTGGTTTGTTCTCTTGCTCCATTCTGCGTTTTCGACTGCCATTGTCCATAAAAATCCATCAGATGAATACCAGACATCGTTCGTGCCCTGAGAACCAATCGCCGGATACCCTCCCATAATCCATATTTTATTATCGTATACAACAGCAGTATGATCTTCTCTTCCTACCCATGGAGCCGAAGCTGTTGCTCTTGTCCATATTGCGCCATCAGATGAATACCAGACATCATTTTTAAACTGCCCTCCAAGAAGCCACATTTTATTATTAAAGACAACTACGGCATGGCCTCCCCGCTCCGACCACGAAGCTCTGCTCGTAGAACGTGTCCATATCACACCGTTTAAGGAATACCAGACATCATTTTTATAGTTTGTGTCCCATCCTTTTGGACATTCACATCCACCGATTACCCACATTCTATTATTGAAAACAACCGATGCGTGGTCAGCACGCGCTGTCCAACGCGGAGCCCCGGTTGCAAGCGTCCACAAAGAACCATTTACCGAATACCATATGTCCCTCATGGGAGTACTTGAAATTCCACCCATTACCCACATTCGATTATTAAACACGAGAGATGTATGAGCATAACGTCCTTGCCATGGTCCCGACACAGAACGAGTCCATACTACCCCATCAGTTGAATACCACACATCATTAGTAAATCCTCCTTGACCAAGCCCCATTCCGCCAATCACCCACATCCGATTATCATGAACTACCGAAGTATGTTCCACGCGGAATCCGAACCATGTGACAGGCGCAACAAGAGCCCACATAACAGTACTTGTGCGAGTAAATGCAAGCCCACGATACGAGTAGCCTCCACTAAGCAATGCTGTATCGTTACTACTTGTGCTCAATATTGAATTTCTCCCACTTGACCATACATTGCCGTCAGGGAACCGGAACCCTCCCACTCTATTATCAATAACTCCCCCCACGGTAAGTGCGTCAACAATGCCGGAAGATATTCCGATACCGATATTGTTCGAATTTAAATTCCATATATTTCCTCCATCGCTACTCCAAAATACATCAGCAGGACGACTTATAATATCGGTCCACGAACCATTTTCGTATGCCTTAAAATTATTGGAAGTCGCATTATAATATATGCCTCCATTGTTCACAGAAGAAGGATTTGAAGCAAAAACACCTACTTGAATAGGATTCCCCTGAACACGGGTGTTGCCCTCTACGTCAATTGATAATACCACAGCTCCTGAAGCGACAACTTTAAGAAGACCGCCGAACGAACTCGTACCTACCGCAATACGGTTTCCGATAACTACATCATTCCCAAAATAAAGATCTTTCCATCCCGGTGTAGGATAGAAACCGATATTAAACACGCCATCAGAATTAGGAATGAGATCGTAATCAAAAGAAGCGGCATACGCAGTGAGCAAAGAAAAAACCATGCCCACGCATGCAAAAGCGCATAATAAAGATATTTTCCAATACAAAACCTTCATCCTTCCTTAAGTATACAATACCTGCCTCTGCCTTATCTTGGGGATAGAGAGTTATCCAGAAACAACGAAATTCAAAAGTCGATCCCTTACAAAGACAATATTCCGCATCTTTCTGTCCTTCAATAATGCTTGTATTTTAGAATTTTGCTTGAGAAGAGAAAGTACTTTATCTTTTTCTATGCCCCGCTCCACAGATATCACATCCCTCACTTTCCCATTCACCTGTACCACAAAAGAAATTGTTTTTGACTGTTTGTATCGCACATCCGCCTCCGGCCAATTATTTTTTCCATGAACACTCATTGTATTTTTGAGCACATTCCTCCACAATTCCTCAGCAATATGCGGAGCAAAAGGAGCAATCAAACGCACAAAAAGTGCCCTGCTTTCATCTGACGCCTCTTCCTTTTCAAATACCGCCCACAACTCCATAAGAGATGATATTGCCGTGTTGTATCGCAAATATTCAATGTCGTGCGTTACCTTTTCTATAGTAGAATGCAATACCTGAAGAAGCTTCATTGAATCATTTTCCTTCCTAGAATCACGAGAGAAACCTCTCCATATTTTTTCAAGAAATCGCACGATTCCCACGATTCCCCTATCTATAAAGTCGCCACCCTGCTCAAAAGGTCCCAAAAACATGAGATACATCCGAAGCACATCAGAACCGAATCTCTCAATATACTCATCGGGATTTACTACATTTCCTTTTGATTTTGACATTTTTGTACCTTCTTTAATCAAAAGTCCGTGTGCTCTAAATTTCAAGAAAGGCTCCTCAAAAGGAAGAAATCCCCAATCATGAAGTGCCATGGTTACAAAACGTGTGTAGAGAAGATGCAATACTGAATGTTCCACCCCTCCAATATACATAGATACAGGGAGCCATTTATTCACTATGCGAGATTCGAATGGCTTCTTGTTATTTTCTGAATCTAGATATCGCAAGAAATACCATGCCGAATCAAGAAATGTATCTAATACATCAGTTTCACGCCGGGCATCACTACCACACTCCGGACACTGAGTTTTGTAAAATGAAGGCACCGAAGCAAGAGGAGACTCATTTGTCCCAGTTGGCCTTACGTTTTTTACTTTTGGCAACAGCACAGGAAGTTCACTTTCAGGAACTGGATGCCATCCGGCATTCTCGCTCTTATCATGCTTCGCGCATTCCGAGCAATATATCATCGGAATAGGAGGACCCCAGTAACGCTGACGACTTATAAGCCAATCACGAAGTTTATAACGCGTAACGGTTTCCCCTTTTACATGTTTCGCAATTTCATCTCTTGCCTGCACCACATCCATTCCCGTAAATTCTCCTGAATTAATAAGCTTGCCCACGCCCTCATAAGGAAGATCACTCTCCTTGCAATCAATAACTTGAACGACAGGGAGTTTATGAATACGTGCGAATTCAAAATCTCTCTCGTCATGTGCGGGAACCGCCATCACTGCACCCGTTCCATAAGTCCCGAGTACATAATCTGCAATCAAAAGAGGGATTGCTTTCTTTGTAGCTGGATTTATAACAAAAACATCATCGAGCAGTATTCCTGTTTTCTCTTTTTGAAAGGAAATTCGTTCTGTATCGGATTTATTTCTTGATCCTTCTATATACTCCTCTACTGCCTTTCTATTGCGAAGATCGCCTAATAATAGACTAACAAGAGGAGATTCTGGTGCGAGCACTACGTATGTGGCTCCAAAAATCGTCTCGGGGCGAGTTGTGAAAACAGTAATGTAATTTTTCGAATCTTTTACCGCAAATTTAATTTCTACTCCATGAGATTCCCCAATCCAATTACGCTGAGCAATTTTTACACGCTCTGACCAATCAAGGGTATCAAGGTTTTTAAGAAGCCGATCGGCATATCGAGTAATTCTAAAAAACCACTGCTCTAGATCTTTTTTAATCACAAAAGTGTCGCATCTTTCACACTTGCCCCCAATAATCTGCTCATCCGCAAGCACAGTAAGGCACTTTGGGCACCAATTCACTGAAGCCTTTTTACGATATGCAAGCCCATGCTTAAACATTTGCACGAAAAGCCACTGAGTCCATTTGTAATAAGAAGGATCATATGTTTCAAGTCTATGATTCCACGCAAAACCATTCCCGATCATATCAAGCTGAGAATAGAAATTTTTCTCGGTTTTTTTTGCAAGCATCGCAGGATGTATATTAATTTTAAGGGCATAATTTTCGGAATGAATTCCGAAGCCATCGAGTCCGATAGGCTCGAATACATCGTGTCCCTTCATACGTTTAAAACGCCCATAAATATCTGAACCAGTAAATGCATACATATTTCCTACATGAAGTCCCTCTGCTGAAGGATAAGGGAACATCATGAGATTATAAAAAGGCGAAGAAGGATTGGATGGATCGGGCTCGTATATACCCTCCTCCTTCCATTTCTTGCGCCATCTTTTTTCTATTTTCTTAAAATCATATAGGGCCATATTTCAAATAAGAAGTATAGTACGTTCCTTGTTGTTTTTCCAATATTAAAAAAGAAGTCTCCCGACACATCGGGAGACTTTTAAAACCTCTAATAGCCCCGCATTGCTTTCATGACACAAGGAATGATAGCGCTCAAAAGTTCAATTTGCTCGTTACGCGACGTTTCTCTAACGGACTTAAGAAGATTTTCTTCTAATACATGAGTACCCGCACGACGAGCCAATTGTTGATCAATTGCCTCAAGAAGATTCAATGTATTAAATGATGTACTTATGGATGAAATTGCAAATCCCCTATTTCCCGTAATTACGATAAGCACAGGACCCCTATCGTTTCTTTTCTCTACATACATCTTCCAGTCTTCGAGCGACGCAGTGAGTAATGAAGGCATAAACAATGTCCACGTAAGCAGATTATTGCGAGTAAGCTCCACAAGGAAAAAAATCAACTCACACTGAAGTCCTTTATTTTCATAAAACAACATCTTCGAAGCGCTTTCGAGTTTTATGAAACCCTCCTCGTTCCTCTTTGATGCCACTACAATTCCCGCAAGTAACGACTGAGCTATCCCTATATGGCTGCAGTTTTGATTGTCAACAAGAATATAAAGCCGACTGCCCACGAGCGCAAGATCATGACGCCACACTATTCTTTGTGCTATGGTAGAGTTTATAATGCTACGGATGATTTTTTACTGAAGTTTAGGATTTTCTTCCAATCACATTCCATTTATATTCATGATTTCCTCATCATCCACTCTTAATAAATTAAAGGAAATTATAGTGAAATATTAAAAACACGCAAGGAATTTGCATATGTTGTATCCTGAATTTTGTTTACAGGTTCTTGTCTAATACAACACAACGCTTCAACAGTATACCTAATATATGCCGGTTCATTTTGTTTTCCCCTGTAAGGCTCAGGTGCTACATAAGGAGCATCGGTTTCAAACAATATTCGGTCAAGGGGAATGTATTTAAAAATCTCATCATAATCATGAGAAAAAGTAATGACTCCACCACAAGTGAAATAAAACCCCGCTTCAATTAATTTTTTGGTAATCGCGAGGGATCCTACATAAAAATGAAGAATACGCGGAACATTTTGAACACGAGAATCAAGTAAAGAAAGTAAATCTTCGTATGCATCATCACTTCCCTTCGAAGGACGGCAATGAATCATAAGAGCCTTCTTTGTAATCTCTGCGATACATGCCTGTGCAAGAAAGACTTCACCTTGTCTGTCTTTTGTTTTACTACGCGCTTCGTTATTCTTGATCCTAAAATAATCAAGCCCACACTCTCCAATAGCAATTACCCTTTTATGAGATGCGAGCGCGCTAAAAGCTCTTGCATCAAAAAGTTCTTTTTCGTTTTCTTTTTGCTCATTTCTATCATGATGCCATTCCTTATCCAAATGACTTGGATGAAATCCAAGAGAAGCCCATACGTCATGAGGATACTCTAAAGATAATTCAATTGCCGCTTTCGACGTGGAATACTGGGTTCCAACTGCGAGCATTTTTACATGCGCATCACTCGCACGACGAAGAACATCTTTCCGTGTCGAGTCATAAATAGGAAATTGAATATGAGTATGTGCGTCAAAAAGCATTTATATTCTTGGAAACAAATTTTCTACTTTTTTTACTTCAAGTAATGATCGCGAATTCCATGTAATATGACGAGTAATAGTCTCTGATGCATGAGGTATAAACGGCCTCAAAAATAACGCAACATTATCCAAAACAACAATAAGATTATAAAGCACTTTTTTATCATTACTCTGCCATGGCTTCTTTTCGTTTATATAAATATCTCCAAAAGAAATGAGTTCGAAAATTGCCGCAAGTGCTTCGTGGAATTTATATTCGGCTAGTTTAGAAGCGACGATTTTCTTCGTTGTTTCGATACGCTCCACAATTAAAGAATCGGGAGCGTGCGCATACTCAAATAAACCTGCCTTCTCGGCAAGAGTTGATACTCGAGATGCAAAATTCCCTAACCCATTTGCAAGATCGCCGTTGCATCGATCCTTAAACTTTTCTTCACTAAAATCTCCGTCTTCAAAAGGAGAAAACTCTCGCAATATATAATATCGCAATCGATCTTCCCCGTATTTTTCTATAAGACTAAATGGATCAATGACATTGCCAAGAGTTTTTGAAATTTTCTGTCCATTGATAGTGATATAGCCATGAACCATAAGTGTCTTGGGCAATGACATTTTCGCCGATAAGAGCATTGCGGGCCAATATATTGCATGGAAACGAGAGATTCCTTTACCTATGATATGTATTATATTTTCTGCATTCTCCCAATAATCCCTAAAATTCTTTTCATTCTCTGCGTATCCTAGTGCATTCACATAGTTTGTAAGAGCGTCAAACCACACATACATTATTTGATCGGGATCGTGAGGAACGGGGACTCCCCACCCCTTCGCTCGTTCTTTTGATCTTGAAATACTGAAATCTTGCAAGCCTGCCTTAATAAAACTCAATACCTCATTTTTTCTTGCTTCAGGAATGATACGTAGTTCTCCTAACTCAATAATGCGAACAAGTTCATTTTCGTATCGAGAAAGTTTAAAAAAATAATTTTCTTCTTCGATAATCTCAAGTTTTTTTTGAGGATGCTCAATGCATTCTCCATTAATTAACTCTTTCTCGAGCTTAAATTCTTCACATCCCACACAGTAAAGCCCTTTATACTTTTTTTTGTAAACATCAGAAGGATTGCACGATGTCCAAAATTTCAAAGCGCCTTTTATGTGCCGCTCTTCAATGCCAGTACGAATAAAGTCATTATTTGAAACAGAAAGATAACGAAGTAAGTCGTTAAAAATCTGGGCGTGTTTTTCTACCCACTCACGAATAGATAAGTGCGCCGCTTCTGCGGCCTGGACATTCTTTAGGGCATTATCATCAGTACCCGATAAAAAATATACGTCCTTCCCTTTTTCACGAAAAAAACGGGCAACGACATCAGCCTGCACAAATTCAAGCGCATGTCCTAAATGCGGACGAGCATTTACATAAGGAATAGAGGTAGTAACAAAAATTTTATTATTCATAAAACGCAATAATTAAAAAGAGTGGTGACTCTTTTTTATACCGAATACTCATGCATCGATCTAAACGCCCATCTGTGCTCTTTTCCTTTTTTGATCAGACCAGTCCTCTACAAGCTCTCTAAGAAATACCATTGCGGGGACCGCAAGAATTATACCCACAACTCCGCCAAGCGCAACTCCCGCAAGAAGAGAGACAAGTACGAGTGCGGGATGAAGTCCAATTTGATGTCGCATGACAAGAGGAATCAAAACATTGCTTTCGAGTTGCTGAACCACAAGAAACATAATGAGTGTATAGAGCGCAAGATCGAATGACTGAGAAAATGCCACAAGAACAGCAATGCCTCCAGCAAAAATTGGACCAACAAAAGGAATAAGCTCAAATACAGCCGCAAGAATACCTAAAAGAAATGCATAAGGAACTCCAAGAATTGCCATTCCAATACCCACAGAAAGACCAATAATACAACTAAGCATTATCTGACTTCGAAGCCATACTCCAATTTTCTTTTTCGTTCGCTCAAAAATTTGAAGTGCATAACTCTCGTACTGCTGCGGAAGAATAGCAAAAAGAAATCGCTCAACTCCATCGTGGCTTACCGTAAGGTAGAAAGATAGTATAAGTACCGAAACCACAAGCGTTACGTTTCCAAAAAATGAGGAAGCGACGCCGAGCAGAGAACTGGAGCCACTCAATAAAATATCGTTAAAGCCACTAATACGCTCGGAAATGGTTTTACTTACTTCTATAAGATACTCTTCACCAAAAAGTGATGACGACGAAATACTTAGATTATTCAGAAAATTAGTGAGTTCAATCATCGCAATCGGAACTGCCTTATAGAGAATAATGGCAATGCCGAAAAATACCGAGAGATATATCACAAGAGTCCCTAGTAACCGATGAATGCGCCATTTTTGCAAAAAACTTATCAAAGGATCAAGTGCCGAAGCAATAACAATTGCAAGCACAAGGGTGACTAATACATCACGAATAAGATACGCAGTAACCGCAAGCATAACTGCCAAAAATACACGCCACAGACTTCCCCATGAAATTTCCACAATCTGTCGCTCCATATATTCTTAGTATTTATAACGTAAGTAATTTAATAAATTGTTCTTTTTCTTTAAAAGGTCCGATGAGTGCGAGATTTAATGCACGAGATTTAAATATATCCCGAGCAACATTCATAATGTCGGAAGTAGTGACACTTTGAATTTTACCTAAAATCTCCTCGGGGGTCAAAATAGAATTTTCAATAATTTCCTGTCCTCCATAAAATCCCGCAAGAGCATCTGATGTCTCAAGCCCAAGAAGCGTAGCGCCACTTAAATGATCTTTTGCTCTTTGCAATTCAGCGCTTTCCACTTCTTCGGATGCCATTCTCTTAAATTCACCGATAATTGCGGAAATTACTGTTTCGAGTTTTTGATGCTGTGCCCCTACTGAAACTGCCACATATCCATGATCGCTATAGAGATCAGCATCTGCTCTCACATAATATGCCGCCCCTAACTCATCTCTGATTTTTTGAAATAAACGAGAACTCATACCACCACCCAAAATATCCACAAGTACCTGAAGAATATAACGTCGCTTATCAAAAATAGGATACGCTCTCACTCCAAGCACAAGATGACTCTGATCAGACTCTTTGTATTTCAAAGCAACCTGAGGCATATTTTGAGTTTCACGAACCCCTATCTTGTCATGCTTTTGATCACGACTTATGTCTTTAAACTTTTCCTTAATAGCTTCGATCGCACGCTCTTCATCGAATTTCCCCGCGAGAACCACAACAGTCGCAGATGCGACATAATGCCTTGCTCTATAATTTAAAAAATCCTCTTGAGTGAGTCGGTCGATAATTTCTTTTTCTCCTGCCACATCCCACCCTGCCGGCTGGTCGCCATAAAGAAGTTCCATAAATAATTCTTGAACACGGTGCGTGGGAAGATCTTCATACATATTAATCTCCTCAATAATCACTCCTCGTTCTTTGTCAATTTCGGATTTATCAAAAAGAGGGTTCATGTAAATATCTGGAATAATATCGAGCACCTTATCAATATGCCGAGCTTGAACCTTTGCATAATATCCCGTTGACTCTCGACTCGTGAATGCATTATAAGAAGCGCCTAATCCATCAAGTTCACCTGAAATATCGTGTGCATGAGGACGCTTCGTAGTTCCCTTAAAACACATATGCTCCAAAAAATGAGAGAGTCCGTTAATTTCCTTAGTCTCGTATTTAGAACCCGCAGCAACAAGTACGAGCACTGTCGCAGCCACACTATCTTTCTGAGGAGCTAAAATAATGCGCAAACCATTCGGAAGAGTTACTTTTGAAAAATGAGCCATGTGCTAAAAGTTATTTATTATTCCACTATAACGCTCGTATAAATAAAAATAAACCCCCATGGAGCATGAATGAAGCATGCCCACAGAAGCTACGCTATATTATTTTTAAGAAATACATCAATATCTTTAACTGCCATACGTTCTTGTTTTGCCGTATCGCGAAATCGAATCGTTACGTCGTCTTTCTCAAGAGTCTCGAAATCTACGGTAATGCAATATGGAGTTCCAATTTCGTCCTGACTATAATATCGCTTACCAATATTGCCTCTATCATCCCATGTCACCGAGAACTGTGATTTTAAATGCGTATATAGCCCACGAGCCTTCTTCCTTAGCTCTTCCCTATTTGAAAGAAGAGGAAACACTGCCGCTTTATAGGGAGCGATTCGTGGCGGCAATTTCAAATACACCCGATCGCCATCTTCTCTATAATTATCAAGAAGCGTAATCAATACTGATCGACTAAGTCCAAAACTTGGCTCTATAACATGAGGTACAAATTTGTCTCCGGTTTCCGGATCGGTATATGACATATCCTCGCCACTCTTTGTCATGTGATTCTTTAAATCAAAATCAGCGCGGTACGCAAGTCCATAAAGCTCTTTGCGCCCAAAAGGATAATCGTACTCAAAATCAATTGTGCGTTTCGAATAGTGCGCACGATCCTCTTTCGATATTTCATGCTCATGAATGTGCGTGGAATCTATACCAAGAAGACCAATCCATGCATGCATTTCCTGCCTCCAGTATTCGAACCATTTCTCCCATTCATTCTCGCGTATAAAGTATTCAAACTCCATGAGCTCGAATTCTCGTGTCCTAAAAATAAAATTACCGGGCGTAATTTCATTCCTAAATACTTGCCCCTGAGCGGCGATACCGAAAGGCACTCTCACGCGAGAAGTTTTAATAACATTTACAAAGTCCACAAACATTGCCTGAGCAAGTTCTCCGCGCAAAAATACCTCCGCCGAAGAATCTTCTATGGGGCCAAGAAATGTTCTAAATAAAAGATTGAAGTTACGCGCAACACTCAAGTCTTTAGAACCGCAATTGAGGCATGAATCTCCAATTTGATCTGCCCTCCACCTTTCGTGACACTTTTTGCATTCACGAAGAGGATCGGTAAAGCCTTTCACATGCCCGCTCGCTTCCCACACCTTAGGATTCATAATCATCGCAGGATCAATCCCCACTATATCATCTCTGCGACGCACAAATCGTTCCCACCATAGTTGCTTGATATTATTTTTAAGCTCTACTCCCAAAGGGCCATAATCCCATGAATTCTGAAGACCTCCGTATATCTCTGAGCCGGGAAAAATAAAACCACGTCGTTTGCTTAGTGCTATAACTTTTTCTAAAAGCTGAGTCATTCTGAAGCTATTTAACTACCGTCCCCTTCCCCTTGTCAACCGTAGGATCGTCGCCAAGTTCAGTCGTAATACTCGAATCCCCAACAATAATTTGAGCCTCGGTAAAACTATCTCGCGCCTCAAGATTTGTATTTCCAATAATCGGCTTAAATCGGCCGACATCGAGAAGCGACGGAATAACCTCTACTTGAAAAATCGCCTCAAGGGGAGCGTTCACAAAACCCCTTCCCGCACTTATTCGGTCAATAATCCATATTATTTCTTGTGTTTCTGGATTATATATGGGAGCGCTTCCGACATTACTCTTTACTACTCCCGTCCACGTAACCCCTGCCTGCAGAAACGCATTCACGCGTATATTTACTACATCAGTAATAGAATTTTTAATAATCCAATGAATCGTATACTGAGTATGCTCATTCATGCGCGGAGGAATAGAGCCGCCATTGATAATCCCTGATACTGCATCTCTAAAGAATCCCTGCGCATCAATAAGAGTGCCACCCCCTACTTTTATTTCTGCATTGCCGAGTCCTATGGTCTTTTCAGCAGATATATACGAAGGCACAGTAGGAGACTCAACTTCTCCACGCACTTTTAAAACAAAATTCTTATCACCAAGTCTTTTTGGAATAAAATCATTACGCACGCTCACATCGAAGCTCACCGTACCCTCATCATTACTTTCAAGTACTCTCAAAAAAGGAGTATTCGCAACATTCCACGTGATCGTATTATTAACAGAACTAAAGAATCCACTCGTCACAAGAGTTCCTAGGTCATAAAGTTCCCCTATAAGTTGTGCACGAACTACTACATTGCCCAAGGCAACGTCAGTCATATTCTTATAATGGAGCACCACATGAATCCTATCACCTGACTTCACAAAGGCCCCATCACTACTGCCACGCATAGAAACGTCAAGCGATAATGGAGATGCCGCGATTGAGATATCGACATGCTTTGCGCTCACTGTATATTTTTCACCCATAAGTGTGGTAGAAATTCGAATATCCATAGGGAAGAACGTATTCTCCTTGCCAAGGACACTTCCCTTTATTTTTATTTCTCCTTCCGAACCACGCAAAAGACTTCCCAATTCCCAGAAAGAATTAAGCTTCGATGGGCTCGGATTTGCTGATTTAAATACAAACTCTTTAGAATATTGAACCGTAAGCTCCAAGTTTGATAACTCCGTATCTGCATTATTTCTATACCTCAATCCTACATCAAATACATCTCCGCTTAATACCTTTTCAGGCAGAGAAACATCAAGCGAGATCACTGACTCAGTAACCACAACATCAATATCCTTACTTTTCTCGAAACGTGCCGACCCGAACGTATCAGGATTATATGAAATAATAGTATTAAATTTCTTTTTTGTTTTTACGCCCTCTATAAACATAACCTTAAATTCTTCCTCCACCACACTGCCCGCGCCAATATCGTTCAGTATTCGATTCTCTCTTGTGTGCCCCACGGGCTTTCCTACTATCACTGCTCCTTCCGGAATTTCAAAAACAAGCGTGGTATTTTTAAGTACGCGAGGAGAATTATTATGAGCGACTATACGCATATCAAAAGGCGAACCCATTCGAATTTCCGAGGGCGCAATAATATCAAAAGAAAACTCTTTGACTGTAAAAAATTGATATACGAAATATCCTACTACAAGAATCACAATACCCACGACACTCGAAGCGATAATCAAAAATCGTTTGCTTAGCTTTGAAAAAAAACTATCTTCGTCGTATGAATCGTGTTCGGTGCGCTCCCATGAGTCGGGGGTCGCGCCCTTCTCGCTATCTTCGACTTCTTTATCCGCTTTTAAATCCTTCTCAAAACGAGGTTTACGTGAAATATCACGTGTTCCATATATCTTTTTTTCTAAATCTTCAAGTGACATACCTTCGCTCAATATAACTCAGCATTCTTATATTGATACTACTTCATCATACATCATTTGAGAATAAGGAATGCATGAATCACATAAAAAAAGAGTCGTGTGCATCATAAAGTAATGAGGTGGCTTCGCTTTACATATTGCACACTCCGCATAAAGAGGCGCGAATCCTCCCACCTCAAGCATTTTGCGCGCAAGAAGTGAGGGGTAGAGAAGATCACGATCATGTGGAATCGAACGAATAACACCCCACATACGTGCATCAGGAACATCTTCGTGAGTAAGCGCATCGAGCAAGGGCAATGCATTGAGAATAAGTGGAGATACACGGCCAAAGCGCAATGCATCAACGATATGATATCCATTCTTCTCCACAACACGAACCATTACTTTATTCAAAGGCTCAAGGTGTCCATTTAATCGAGAAAGAATTTTCTTTGAGCTTTTTACTTTTGCCCACATCTTGCCAAACATAGGAGTATAAAGCATTACGCGAGCATCAAACTCATTCCATGTCTCTTTTTTAAGCACAAAGGCTTCTGTGACGTAGTCAGTCATAAGCGTCCTCATTATATAAGGTTTTAAGCCCTTGCGCGAGCTATTTCTTGACAAAGGCCTATTCTTGAGTTATAATTATTATAAGAATGAGGTAGTGCCTATAAGGGCATTTTTTGTTTCCCCTTATTGATCACACTCCCTTCATTCAAATACTATGTTTAACTATATTGCGCTTGCTATTACGACTGCATCTTTCATTACAAGCTCAACACTCTACACGCCTGCTATTTTTGAAGCTCCTCGATTTGAAAAAGAATCTCTTCCTACACTCGCCTCACAGAACCCTGCAACGCTCACCATTAAAAAGCCTGTGAAATATGTAGTGAGAAATACTCACAAAATGTGGGTTACTGCATACACATCACGACCCGAAGAAACTGATAGCACTCCATTCATTACCGCCTCAGGAAGCTATGTACACAATGGAATTGTTGCAACAAACGCACTTCCAATTGGCACATTGATTCGTATTCCTGAACATTTCGGAGATAGGATATTCCGTGTAGAAGACCGAATGAATGCTCGCTATACTAACAACCTCGACGTATGGTTTGAAGGATTAAAAGATGCTCGTAAGTTCGGCAAGAAATACACAACGATCGAAGTATTATAAAGAATCCCGATCATAGTCGGGATTCTTTATTTTCATCGCATCACTAAAACCCAAAAAAGAAGGGCGAGGAGTATGCGATATACGCCAAAAGAAATAAAGGTATGTCTTTGAATAAAATAAAGAAGCGTTTTTATTGCAATAAGTGCGGTAACAAATGACCCAAGAAGCCCTACAAATAAAAGCCCCAACTCATGCGCCTCAAAGGCGAAGCTTGTTTTTATAATATCAAGCCCAGTCGCCCCCGCCATTGTGGGCAGCGCGAGCAAAAAAGAAAATTCCACTGCAGTTCTGCGACTAAGTCGAAGAACTGATCCCCCTATGATAGTACTTGCCGCACGCGATACTCCGGGAATTATGGAAAGTGTCTGAAATACTCCTATAAGGAACGACTGCCACATATTCATACCCCCTATACCACTCACGTCCTGATCTTTTTCTTTATGGAATAGTTCAAAGAGAATAAGCACGAAGCCTCCTAAGCCGAGTGCAATAAGAGTTATTATTTCGTTATTAAGCAACACGCCCTTCACGAAAGGGTAAAAAGTAAAGCCCACAATCGCCGTAGGAATAAATGCAATAAGTACACGAGCAATAATTGTGCGATCAAGGAGCAATGTTCTCCCATAAAGCACAAGTACTGCGCAAATTGCACCAAGCTGTATGATAATTTCAAAACTTTTTAGAAATGCATTGGGGTGTATTCCTAAAAGCCTTGATGCAAGCACTAAGTGCCCCGTGGATGATATGGGCAAGAATTCAGTTACGCCTTCAATAACGGAAAGAATAATTACATCAAGGTAGCCCATGAATTAGTTATAGAGCCATACATAATTCAGCGCAATGTGATAAAAAAGAAAGCCAGTTGTTTGGGACAACTGGCAAACCCAGGTCTTCGACCGCGGCTACTTCCTTGTGCACTCCACAAGAATGGTCGTGTTTCGTTGAGGCATCATACCACCGCCAGCAACAAGTCCCTCGAAATGTGTGACTTCTTCGATGTACCAGTTGAGGATATCCACGTCTCCGAGCTCCGTCTCCACAAGACTCTCGACAATTTCATATGAAACCGAGAGATTGCGGATAAGAAATCGGTGGGTGAACACTTCCTTCTCCGATTTCTCAAGTCCGATGACCTCGCGGAACTTCTTGCGATCAACATTCTCGACATTCGCGTCGAGAAGATCCGAGAGAAGCCCGGACTCGATGAGTGCCTGCAGTTGGCTCGCGGGCACTCCCTTCTGCAGGATCAGGTTAAGAACCTGATTCCCTTGCGCAAGGGTTGCGTCTTTCATCGCAACTCCCCCTTCTTTAATATACGTTGCCACAACCCCTCGCGTGGCGGAGACTATCGGGTCTTAAGGAATCCCGATAATTTCAATTTTGTAGCATATTTTTAAAAATTAGTCAAATTGACTACTTCATGGAATACTTGGTGCCCGAGGAGAGAGTCGAACTCTCATGAGGTTGCCCTCGCAGGATTTTGAGTCCTGTGCGTCTGCCATTCCGCCACCCGGGCTTCAAAAATAATTTTCAATTTTGTTGATAATGCCACAGATTTATCGTATTGTAAAATTACATGGCTCGAATTATTGGTGTATGCAATCAAAAGGGTGGTGTAGGGAAAACAACGACTGCAGTAAACCTCAGCGCCTCACTCGCACTTCTCAATAAAAAGACACTTCTCGTTGATTTTGACCCTCAAGCAAACGCAAGTTCTGCATTAGGAATACGCCTTACTCTCGCCGATCAAAGCATCTATCACGGAGTAGCAGGCGTAGTGCCTGCCGAAACCGTCGTTAAGCCCTCCGCACTCTCAAATCTCCATATTCTTCCTTCAAATGCGCACCTTGCGGGACTTCTTGTGGAGCTCGTGAATGTTCCTGACCGAGAACTCTATCTTCGTAAATTTCTAAGCCGTGTTCGGCACGCATACGATTATATATTTATTGATCTTCCGCCGAGTCTTAGCCTTCTTACCATAAACGGCCTTATTGCCGCCGATGAAGTTATTATTCCCGTCCAGTGCGAATACTATAGCCTCGAAGGATTAGGACAACTTCTCGAAACACTTCATCTCGTAAAAGATCATTTTGGACACAATATTAAGGTTGCCGGCGCAGTGTTAACCAT
>MHJO01000027.1:36888-37414 GCA_001818015.1 Candidatus Harrisonbacteria bacterium RIFOXYD1_FULL_40_9
GAGAGGCTATCACGAGAAGTTGCGAAAGAATTAAGAACTAATTTCCCCCACACAGTATTCGAAACAGAGATTCCACGATCTGTTTCTCTCGCCGAAGCCCCGAGTTTTTCAAAACCGATCAGTCTTTACAATCCCCAATCACCCGGAAGTATTGCATACGATCGCCTCGCGCAAGAACTTACCGCGCAGGAAACAATAGCGCATAAGACGCTACTTGGGGATAATCCAGATTTCGGAAATCTTATAAACACCGGACATTCTCTTCCCGAACCTACAATCTCATAACCCATCATACTTTATATTTAATACATACTACTTAACTTATGCTCGGACGCGGACTCGATTCACTTATACCAAAAAAAGATCTTCATACAACACAAGAACATCCTCAAGTTACCCACATACCTACCCCCGCCCTAGACGTACTTCAAAAAGACGCAAAAGATACACTCGAGCCCGTATTTCATATTGAAATAGAAAAGATCAAATCAAATCCTCATCAGCCACGTAAAGAATTTAATCCAGA
>MHJO01000027.1:37424-41776 GCA_001818015.1 Candidatus Harrisonbacteria bacterium RIFOXYD1_FULL_40_9
GAGCTTTCTGCTTCGATCCGTGAATTTGGAGTTATTCAACCAATTGTCGTCTCTAAGGTAGCAAAAGAAACTCCTCATGGAACTGATGTGGAATATCAACTCATTGCAGGCGAACGCCGCCTTATGGCTTCAAAACTCGCTGGTCTTCCACGCATTCCCGCAATCATTAGAAAAGTTGATCAGGATCGTGAAAATCTTGAGCTTGCTATTATTGAAAACATTCAACGCGCAGAATTAAATGCCATCGAATCAGCACGCGCATATGCCAAGCTTCAAGAAATGTTTGGACTCACTCAGCGCGAAATTGCTATTCGTGTAGGTAAGAGCCGAGAAGTAATCGCAAACACAATGAGGCTCTTAAATCTCCCCACCCACATTCAAGAAGCAATTAGCAAAAGCCAAATCACCGAAAGCCAAGGACGCATGATCCTTGCGGTATCCGCCCCAGATGAACAGCAAAAATTATTTGAAAACATCATAGAAGGGCCACGAAGAAAGCCGTATCCTCGAGCGAGGGGAGTAGTTGAAACATACCCCGAACTTATTGCTGCTCAAAATACCCTTCAAGAATTTCTTGGAACAAAGGTGCATGTCCAAAAATCTAAAGAGGGAGGAAAAATAGTGATTGACTTCTACTCCAAAGAAGAGCTTGATGGCATTATGCGGAAGTGGGGGGGTTCTCACCCTTCTTAGGATGTTCCCAGCTTGCATACTTGCATTCTGGATATAACGAGCAACCCCAGAATATTTTTCCGCGGCTTCGTCCTTTTCGTACATGCTTTTCTATGACCTCACCTTTGCCACACTCAGGACATGCCATTCCAATCTTTTTTATCTCTGCTCCTATCTTTTTTGTAAATTTACACTCTGGGTATCCTGAACACGCAAGGAATTTTCCAAAGCGACTCATCTTTATAAGAAGTTTTTTACCGCACTTCTCACATACTTCGTCAGTTTCTTCTGTTGCCGCCTTCTCGCTTCCCACTTCTTCATATTTTTTATTGAGATTCTCGCTAAAAGGCTTATAAAAATTACCGATGACTTCTTGCCACTCTTCCTTT
Source organism: Candidatus Harrisonbacteria bacterium RIFOXYD1_FULL_40_9 (assembly GCA_001818015.1). Classification (GTDB taxonomy): domain Bacteria; phylum Patescibacteriota; class Minisyncoccia; order UBA6257; family XYD1-FULL-40-9; genus XYD1-FULL-40-9. The sequence goes on from MHJO01000027.1 coordinate 38,486, forward strand.
CCTTCAGCAATTTGATCGAGCTCTTCTTCCATTTTGGCGGTAAAATCAAAGTCTACAATATTAGGAAAATGTTCTTTAAGTACGCGAGTTACCATTTCTCCTATTTCGGTAGGGTAAAATCTTCCCTCTTCCTTTACGACATAATTACGTTCCTGAATAGTAGAAAGCGTAGGTGCGTATGTTGATGGCCTTCCAATACCAAAGCCCTCAAGCGCTTTAATGAGACTCGCTTCATTGAAACGAGGTGGCGGTTCTGTGAAGTGTTGTTCCGAATCAAGACGAACAAGAGTCATAGCTTCGCCTTCTTTTACGGGAGGCACATCACGCTCCTCAAATTTTTGAGGCCATACCTTCAAAAAGCCGTCAAATTTCAACATAGCTCCATGAGCTCGAAGACGAGCTTCGTTTTTGTTTTTATCACCTGCGCCATGCACGATAACCGTTGTTGAATCAAAGCGAGCCTCTGGAAATTGCGATGCGAGCGAACGCCTCCATATAAGATCGTAAAGATTTTGCAAATCCCCATCCTCGCCCACCGCTTCTTTAGCTCGTTCTACGTGCGTAGGGCGAATTGCTTCATGAGCCTCTTGAGCAAGTCGAGATTTCTTCTTAAATATTCGAGGAGAAGAAAGCACATATTCTTTCCCAAAGCTTTGTTCAATATAACTTTTCGCATTCTTTAAAAACTCTTGCGATAAATTTAATGAGTCCGTTCTCATATAAGTAATAAACCCATGCTCATATAAATTCTGAGCAAGCATCATGGTTTTCTTTGCAGAAAATTTGAGTCGCTTTGAAGCCTCCTGTTGCAATGTACTTGTGATGAAAGGAGTGGGAGGATTCTTACGAACTTCTTTCTTTTCAATACTCTCCGCCTTAAATGAAGATGCCTGAAGTTGTTCTGTGATTGCATCTGCTTCATCTTTGTTTTTGATGCCAAGTTTATCGAGTGTCTTTCCGTCTATCTCATAAAGAGAAGCAATGAGTTCTTCATTTTTTGTATTGTCTTTTTTTCCAAACACACAATCAATTGTCCAATACTCATCTTTCTTAAATGCTCGAATTTCTACTTCTCGATCAACAACTAAACGGAGCGCAACAGATTGCACCCTTCCCGCAGAGAGCCCTTTCGCAATTTTCTTCCATAAAAAAGGCGAGAGTTTGTATCCCACAAGCCGATCCAGTACGCGCCGTGCTTGCTGCGCATCCACAAGATGCATATCAATATCACGCGGATGAGAAAGCGCCTCGTTTATCGCATGCTCTGTAATTTCATGAAATACTATCCTACTCACCACCGACTTCTCTTTGTTGAGTTTTAATACCTGGAGTAAATGCCACGCAATCGCTTCGCCCTCCCTATCCTCGTCAGTTGCAAGGATGACTTCCTCTGCATCGCTGAGCGCATGCTTTAATTTTGTAACACGCGTCTGCGCGGTACGAGGAATCACATAATGAGGATCAAAATTATTGTCCACATCAACACCTAAACCACCCTTAGGCAAGTCCCTTACGTGGCCATAAGAAGACTCGACAACATAGCCACTCCCTAAAAATTTCCCGATTGTCCGTGCCTTAGTCGGCGATTCAACGATAACGAATTTCATACACGTTGTTATTTTCTAAAATAATATTATTAAGTACGAGCATTGTAAGTGAAGTATGAACGAGAGAGGCAATAAGATGAGTGCGTTCTATAATTTCATCAATTCCAAGTGGCCGACCAGCCTTCTTAAGAATATCACATATCATATGTTGTTCTTTATTATCATATTCTTCTTTTTCGCGCAAGAATAACCCGCCCTCACCTCCTTTTCTTTTGACGGGGAATAGCTGAAGAATATCATCCACCGATGTCACAAGATGCGCTCCGTCTTTGATAAGCGCATGAGAGCCCATGTAGTTTGGGTGAGTAACTGGTCCTGGAACTACCCATATCTCTCGATTCTCTTCTAATCCAAGCTTCGCAGTAATAAGAGTTCCTGACTTAAACGGCGCCTCAACCACAAGCACTCCCCGCGAAAGTCCCGCAATAATGCGATTGCGTTGCACAAAATTAATAGGATATGTCGGAAATTCATAAGGATATTCTGAAATAATAACTCCTCCGTGTTCAAGAATTCGCTTGGCAAGCGATATATGCTGCCGCGGATAGATAGTTTTAAGGCCGCACCCAAGCACTGCAACTGTACGAGCACGTGCATCGCATGCTCCTTCGTGCGCAACCGCATCCATTCCATACGCAAGCCCACTCACTATCACAACGCCTGCTTCCGCACATTCTTTTGACCATTCACGTGTTACCACCTTGCCTTGATTTGTTGCCTTGCGCGTCCCCACAATTGCAAGACATTCCTTATCCTCCCTCCATGTTCCTTTGTAATAAATACCAAACGGAGGAGCATGAATGTGCTTCAAAAGCGCCGGATATTCATCGTCTTCAAAAAGCACAATCCCAATTCCATCACGTTCAAGCTTCTCTGATTCATTCCTTACATCACAAGAACTTGTTCTCGAATACTCAAATGCTTTTCCCCACGTCTTGTATTTCTCCTTAAGATTTTTAAGAGCCTTATAGTCAGCCTTACAAATAATATTAAGCGCATTATAATATGCCGCTTCCTTATGAATAGAAATAGGTAGCATCATATTCAATGATAAGACAAGAAGTATTTATGTGTCTATGAAGAGGTTGTGTTCTGTGGTAATTTTTTAGTGACTTTCTCCAAGGAATCGCACGCATGCATGAAAGGTACGACATGCTCCTTCACAACTAAAAAAGGAGTTACATGGCCCTCGACGATCTTGAACTCATTAAAGATACCGCATCATGCATAAAAAAATCCCTAAAGGAAGTAGTGCTAGGAATTGATAAAACAATTGATCTGCTTGTAATTGCCCTCTTTAGCCGAGGACATTGTCTTCTTGAAGGTCCTCCGGGACAAGCAAAAACAACACTGTGTCTTGCACTTAGTCGCATTATCAAAGGAAAATTTATACGATTTCAGGGGATGCCTGACGCACTTCCTTCTGATATTCTCTACGAAACATACATAGGAAAAAATGGATCATTATTGTTTCAAAAAGGTCCATTGCTTCATTGTGCCGAGAATGTAGGAGTTGTGCTTATTGATGAAATCAATCGATTTCAAGGAAAGACTCAGGCAGTCTTTCTGCAAGCTATGCAAGAAAGAATCGTGTCTTTGGGGCGCGAAACAATTCGCCTACCTCACGCTCTCTTTGTTGCAACAAGAAATCCCCTTGAAAAACACGAAACATACGAACTCCCCC
>MHJO01000027.1:41812-45895 GCA_001818015.1 Candidatus Harrisonbacteria bacterium RIFOXYD1_FULL_40_9
TTGGTTATCCAGATACCGAGCAAGAAGAACGAATACTAAAGGAACCATTATTCCATACTATAGAGCGGCTACTTTCGCCTATTAAGCCACTCATCTCGCTCGAAGAACTTTCTTCGGCCGCAGAGCGCATTCAGGAAGAGATAAAAATATCCGATACACTTATTCGTTACGCCTACGCAATTATCCGAGCAACAAGAAATCCATCTGAATTTGATATCTCCACTACCACCGAAGAAGATGAAAGAAGTTGGCTCAAAGCGGGGATCTCTTCGCGTGGAGGAATTAAGCTCATAGAGGCGGCAAAAACTGCAGCGTGCCTCAGAGGAAGCCCCGTAGTAGTGCCATACGATATTCATTCAATAATGCACGAAGTTCTTGCGCATCGGATATTTGTAGAATCATTTGCAGAATCGGAAAGATCAGTGCTCGTAAGAGAGTTCCTTCAAAAAATTCGACAACAAATCACAACTCCCTCAGGAGACTAATGACGCAAGAATTAAAAGATGCGCAAAGGGATCTTAATTATACCTCTATCCTTAGTTCACGATGGTATATTTCAGGAGAAGAAGGCTTGAGAACTTATGGAAGCGGATTAGAGTTTAGAAAACTTGATTCATTTCTTGCATATCCCGAACCACACCGCATCGATATTATCGCCACATTACGCTCACAAAGAAATCCTCCACTTGTCCGAATCTTTGAAGAGAAGAGAGCCTTATCGATTGTATGTATTGCCGATCTTACTCGATCAATGAATAGTGGAACGCCGCACACCCGAATTCAAGATATTGCGAAAATTATCACAGCACTTTCTTACTCTGCGTCAGTTAATGGAGATATCTGTGGATTTTTTGGATATGAAAGCGCTACTGTAATAAAAGAATCGCCGATTACTAAAGATAAGGGGCTGAAACTTGGAAATCGTCTTTGGAACTTTGTGCCTCAGGATGGAGACAGCCACGAAGGTTTGCTTAGAATCATTCCCCATCTCCCCCAAATCCCAAGCCTTATTATTCTTATTTCTGATTTTCTTTTTGAAATAAAGACACTCAGAAAATTTCTGCAAAAGACGAATAATCATGATGTGATCGCTATAGTAATGAGACACCCCATAAAGGCAATGCCCTCATGGGGAATTTCATACATAAAGGATAGTGAAAGCAAAAAGAAAAAGATTCGCATCCTTACCCCTTGGCATAAAAACGCATTAAGAAAGCAATACGAAAAATACATACATGAACGCCTCTCGCTCTTCAAAAGCCTACACAGAGAATTTCTTGATGTTGTTTCTGAATTTTCATTCTCCGTACTCAAACGCTTTTTCGCAAAAAGGAGGTATTAATGAAATATCTTATATATTGCATTCTTTTTTCTTTGATTCTTACGCCTCTCAAAGCTCATCACAACATAGGAAATCGTATTGGCGACATCATTGAAATCCCAACGATTGTTCACATAAAAAACGATTACACGCTCGATGAATTATCCCTTCCATTGAGAAATGCCGAAGTCATTCCTCGTCTTGAATTTCGCGGAGCATCATGGGAAAAGAATTCATTTAGTCAAATCATCATACTACGCTATCAGTCCTTTCATGCTCCAAAAGAAACTATAGAGATCACAATCCCAGAACGAGTACTCATATTCAAGTCACATAATGCGAATAATCCACCTGTGGAAATCGTAATACCAAACGCAATTGCAGAAATTAGTCCAATTTTAAAATATCCGCGCACTACTATTTCAGGAAAACCGCTCCCCTACATCTCGCCTCAGGATTTTATGCGAAGAATTGGCTTTCAAGGGATCATAAATCCCATAATGTCCACTGATAATTATATGATTATTCGAACACTCTACGTATGCGGCATTATCGCTTTTCTTTCTGTGCTCTATGGCATATATCAGTTTATCCAGAAAAGATCACACAAGAATCCTCTTTTAAAGCACACACTAAAAAAAATGAAGCATATAAAGAGAACTGAAAAAGACAAAAAGAAGGCATTACATGCACTACTTACTTTGTTTCACACAACGCTTTCTCGAGTTACTGGAAAAGCACTTTTCAAGCATAATGTGCACGAAATCAAAGAAACATATCCCGCACTCGTGCCTATGTATCCCGTAATTGAGAGCATCTTCCAATCATTCAACGAAGTATGTTTTGAGGATAAATATTCGCACAATATCGAAAAAACACAATCGCTTATTATGGACACCATGAAAAATCTAAGAAAAATCTTGTGATATTCAGGAACCCGATTTTTCTTATTCTTCTTCTTGCCTTACTTATACCACTCCTAAAGAGAAAATCATGCCTTACTTCATCTCTTCCTAGTTTTTCCATTCTTCCTTCTTCTCGTTTCTCAGCGATTATCAATACGTGTCTGATATTCGCAAAAATATGCGCACTCGGATTAATTATATTATGTCTTGCCTCTCCAATTATCATTCTTCCAGAAAGAGAGCACACCATACTGGTTCATGATGTAGCGTGCGTATTCGATTTAAGCGGAAGCATGAATGAAACACTTAAAGAAGAAAGAAAAATCATTACTGCAAGAAAAACACTCAATGCAATCATAGAGCATCTCAAAGATACACGTCTTTCGCTTGTCGTATTCGGAGACAGGGCAACGCTTATATCACCCCCCACAAGAAATAATGCCATAATCTCATCGCTCATAGATATCCAATCCGCTGATATGGGAGGAACGAACATAGAATACGGCCTTCTTAAAGCTCTTTCTCTTTTTGAAGAACGAGATGAAAAATCGCACACACGAAGCATACTCGTAATCTCAGACGGAGAAGCAGATATTCCTCACCTCGAATACATTACACAGTCATTCATAAAACTTGGCGTAAATATGTACTGGATTAATATCGATGACAGCCCACTTCCCTACGCAAAGAACTCTGTGCGCACATTAATCAATATGCTTCCAAAAGAACAATCGCTTCTTATTGAAATATGCAACAGTTCATTTATTGCAAAAGATTTGGGAGAGAAAATAAATAGAAAGCCTAAGGCAACTATCACTTACCACGAAAAGCAAAGGCCTCAGGAAATTTCGATATGGTGTCTTTACGGAGGAATAGGAGCGATATCTTTGCTTCTCATTACACGATGCATGGAGTTTGTCACATTCCTTCTTATACGATGAAGAAAAGAATTCCTTTTATTGTATTCATGGTATCAATATGCATACTTGCATACACACATTACCTCTATCGAGAAAACGAATCATTTAATAAAATTCTTAACAATGAAATGGATTTCTTTAAAGAAAATCGTGTTCGCGCAGATCGAAAAGCACGGTTTGTAAATGCGTATCGCTTGAAAGATATTGACATCACGAAAGCACGAAAAGAATTCGAAGAACTCGCAGGAGAGAATACGCCGCTTAAGCCATACGCACTCTACAATATAGGAACAATACTAATCGGAGAAGGAATAGAGAAGAAAAGTCGTGTGTTATTTGAGCAAGGTATTGGATATTACAAAGAAGCCCTGAGAGCAATGCCTCGTATGCAAGAAGCGAAATACAATCTCGAACTTGCGTTAAAAATGCTTGAGTATTCAAGAATGTTTAAAGCAAAAGAAGAACCGACCTCAAGTGGCGAACCGGGATATTTTCCTAATATCGACACAGATATATAAGGAGAAGACTTAATGATTCGATTCATACACGGATCTGTATTTATATTAGTGGCATGCATACTTACCCTTTTCCTTATATTAGATACCACTCGGCCACCACCTTCCTATTTCTACTTTATTTTTGATATATCACGAAGCGCGAGTATCGAAGACCACAAAGACAATGTTGGAGGAATGTCACGACTCAATGCCGCGAAACACGCAGCAGAAGAAGTCATAAAAATGCTTCCGAAAGAAAGTATGATACGAATCGGAGTGTTTGTGGGAAATGACCAAGAACACAAAACATTGAGAGCCGTATTTCCGTGGAGAGAAAAAGAGACGCATACACACGATATAGATACCGCACTTCACGCCATTAGTTGGCGCCATGCATGGACTGCGGGAAGTAATATTATGTCCCTTCTTCAAAATCTCAA
>MHJO01000027.1:46056-46543 GCA_001818015.1 Candidatus Harrisonbacteria bacterium RIFOXYD1_FULL_40_9
AATGGGGCAGAAAAACACATGACTATCTTAAAAAAAATGATGGTGAATATTTCTCCTCAAACATTAATGAGAGATTTCTCAAAAATACTGCAAAACAATTGCGCGGAGAATATATAAGACTCGAACATGCTCGTGCCACGAAAACTATTCTTTCGCTTATAATCGACAATCAATCAGAGATAAATGCGTTTTCAATATTAATGGATCGAAATACATTACTCCTTCTTATAATTATAATTCTGCTTGTACTTTATTTACTCAACTAAAATCCCGATACTATCGGGATTTTCTATTACTGCGCATTCGCATATGGTACCATATAAATAATATGTGGGATGATCCTCAATTTCGAAAAAAATTCACAGAAACGCTCGCTATAGGAGGAGCAGGAATAGTATTATTCTCCATCACGCTTCTTATTCTAGGGAAGCTTATAAGCAACGACACAAAGCGCATTATAAGTGCGCAGAAAACTATCACTGAAAAA
>MHJO01000027.1:46666-48218 GCA_001818015.1 Candidatus Harrisonbacteria bacterium RIFOXYD1_FULL_40_9
AATTTCTTAGCGAAAAAAACTGAAGTAAACGTAGGATTCTCATTTAAAGAAGAGAGCGGAAGTAACGCAAGCGAGGCTCGTCGCATCAACTTTCAGATAGTGATCGAAGGCACATTGCCTCATATCCATGAGTTTATCAAAGAACTCGAAAATAACCGCTTTATTGTCTCAGTTGAAAACGTGGATATCTCCCAGAGTGAGTCTGTTTTTCGAGGAACAATAAGGGGGGCAGTATATTTCAAAGCATGAAAAAACACGTTTCATTTGAAACCCAATTTTTGTTTATAAGCATCGGAATTGTTAGCCTCATGATTATTATTTCTTCATTTCTTATCAATTTTCTCGCAACTCATATGAGCGCAATATTGAGCCAGGAACCCACAGCAAATACTCTTACAAAATTTGATATAAACGGATTCGAAAAGCTCAAGCTTGGAAAGGGGCTTAAATAGCTCTGGATTATGTTTAAATACTTGATATAATTGCCGAGTATAAGCTTTCCCATGCGCGTGTAGCTCAGTGGTAGAGCACAGTCCTGATAAGACTGGGGTCGAAGGTCCGATTCCTTCCACGCGCACTACAATCCACAACTCATCTTTGACAATTTAAGTATATAATGGCATCATTATATCTATCGTTTAGCTCCTTCATAAGCTACAAAAGTCTCCAAAAAGGAGAGTGGATGAGCTCCGTACGAGTGGAACGGGATGGGTTTTCCTTCACACTAGACGGAAATAGCAGTATCGTTTCCGTTTCTTGCTATGGACGAAAAGTCAGTATGGGGCAAGAACTGCGATCAAATGGTCAGTGCATTTTCTTGCCCTACGGCATGAGGGGAAATGTTGTGGGGATTCATTTTCCCTACACAACTACTGAGTGCCCCACCTGCAAAACAAGCCCTCGATATCACACCGGGCAGAACATTCTCGAGGTTCAATTCGAGACATGTCGGTATGAAAACGAGGTACGCAGATCCACGACTTGCTGTCTGAAATTCAAGGACGTGCTGTGGGAGGAGCCAACCGTCCATTCCTCACGTCCACAGAGACGGAGGATGAAAATCCTCCCGCGCGTCGCTTAGAGCGACACACGCCGCACACGAATGTGCGGCGTTCTTATTTCTATTTGCTCGGATATGTTAAATTTGATAAAGTGTGGAAAGAATTGGTCGCGCTTTTAGCTCAGTGGTAGAGCGTTTGCATGACACGCAAAAGGTCGGAGGTTCGATCCCTCCAAGGCGCACTAAAATTAGCGCAGTTTCACTTTGAGTTTTTTAGTACTTTTGACTTTATGAGCCTTAGGAAGTTTTATTGTTAACACTCCATTCTTTAATGATGCCTGAGCTCCGTCGGGATCAACTTCTTCGGGAAGAATAATCGTACGGGAGAAGCTCCCCCAATAACATTCCTGATATAAAAATGCCCTATCCTCTACTTTTCTTTCTCTTTCTCGAGTACCTCGAATAATCACGGAATCTTTTGAGATATTTATATCAAGATCCTCTGGGGAAATTGCCGCGATTGTTGATTCTATAATGATTTCATCTTTTGTG
>MHJO01000027.1:48415-50411 GCA_001818015.1 Candidatus Harrisonbacteria bacterium RIFOXYD1_FULL_40_9
TTTCTCATGGGGCGTATCACGGGTAAGTTCATCAAAAAATTGTCGAATTTCTGGGTCCATATACTTAAAAAATTATGATGCTTGAACGCTTTTTAATTTCTCAAAATCATTTAATACGAAAAACGCAACAACACTTAAAATAGCAGTCGGAATCATTACGCTTATATCTCTAATTATAAGATAGTTAAAAATGGCATGCAATAAAGTTCCGAGGAAAAGTCCAATAAGAATAAATCTGCCTTCTCTTCCCGAAAGTAAGCCTTTTGCCCAATAATACCCCACCATCCCAGAGCTCAAGCTATGGAGAAGTGTGGCTCCTATGAAACGCCGAGTCGTGACATCAAATGCATCGCCCATAAGAAGACTTGCCGCCGCAAGCTCGGAGCCGAATGTTGAAAGTAAGCCAGAATTTACTGCAATATTTTCAGCCGTCGCAAAACCAAGCGCTACGGTGACGAGATAAATCATCGCATCAATTGGCTCATCGAACTCAACTCTCCATCGTATAATGAGGTATGCAGCACCAAATTTTGTAATTTCTTCAATAAGAGCAAGCACAGTAAATGAAGTGATCCCATAATCATCGAAACCCAGAATCCTGAGCCCACCACGAAACAGAACTTCGAGTCCCACCGTAGGCATCGTAACAAGCATACCTGCGAGAAATACAAGACTAAGGAGAAGCAATGGCTCTGGCCTTTTTTTGTCTTCTTGTAAATAAAAAAGCAACCAGACTAGCCCAGGAAGGATTCCAAGTCCAATAAGCGCGAAAATTACCATGCCTCAATCATTAATATATCTGATGTTTTTTTATGAGGCATACGCTCGTAAATATCTTCCGTAAGAAATGGCATAAAAGGATGGAGGAGTTTCAGTGAATCGAGTAATATTTCGTAAAGAAGCGCGCGAGCGGCATCCTTTTCTTTTTGATCTTCGGATAAAAGGCGCGGCTTTGCCTCTTCTATTATTTTATCAGCAAACGTATGCCAAATATAGTGGTATAATGTTTCCGCAGCATTGTGGAACTTATAGGTCTCAATATAACGAGTAACCTCTTTTTTGATCGCTTTAAATTCTTTAAGTGTTTTTTCATCTCCTTCGCTATAAGCAGGCTCTGAAGGAAGGTTATCCGCATACGTCATCACAAAACGGGCTATATTCCAAACTTTTGTTGCAAAATTACGGTATCCGCGAATTTTATCCTCAGCAATGACTGTGTCATTTCCTGCGGTATTCCCTACCACAAGCGCCATACGCAATGCGTCCGCTCCATACTCATTAATGACACCTAAAGGATCAAGCACATTCCCTTTCGATTTCGACATTTTTTGTCTATCTTTATCACGAATCAATCCATGGAGATAAATATCTTTAAATGGGGCTTTTCCTGTACGATATATCCCGAGCATGATCATGCGCGCAACCCAAAAGAATAGAATATCCCAACCTGTTTCCATAACGCTCGTAGGATAAAATGCATCGAAGCTCTTTGTGGTCATGAGAGTTGCATATGGCCATTGCCCAGATGAAAACCATGTATCGAATACGTCGGGATCTTGTGCAATATGAGCACTCCCGCATGTTCCACATTTCTCTGGATTTTTACCTGTCGTGATAGTGGGAGGGCATTTGCGATCACAATACCATGCAGGAATTCTAATGCCCCACACAATTTGTCGAGAAATATTCCAATCACGTAAATTCTTCATCCAATGAGAGAATATTTTCTCGAAACGCTTCGTAATAAATCTTACTTCCTTCTTTCTTAATGCCGAAGTCGCCGCATCGCGCAAAGAAAGCCCTCCACTTAAAGGTTCTTTGGTCATTGCCACAAACCACTGAGGACGAAGCAATGGCTCAAGTACAGTTCCACATTTATAACATGTTGCAATTTGGTGTATATAATGCTCATCAATTTTTTGAAGTATACCTTTTTCTTTCAGTGCTTCCACGATTTTTACGCGTGCCTCAAACACTTTAAGTCCCGCATAAGGCC
>MHJO01000027.1:50452-50845 GCA_001818015.1 Candidatus Harrisonbacteria bacterium RIFOXYD1_FULL_40_9
ATGGGTTCGGGGATTTCATTTCTGTGTCGTGTCCATATCTCAAAGTCGGTCATGTCATGCGCAGGAGTTACCTTTACGACCCCGGTGCCAAATTGTGGATCCACAACTTCATCGGCAATAACCTTAAATTTTGTTTCCCCCAGAAGACCTTCTGCGGTTATTTCTTTGCCTATATATTTCTTATACCGGGCATCTTTTGGGTTCACTGCAAGAGCAGTATCGCCAAATTTTGTCTCAGGCCGAACAGTGGCAAGAGTAAGCGGGCCATACAAAATATAGTAAAGAGGATCTTCACGCTCCACGTACTTCACCTCAAGATCAGAAAGCGCAGTCTGATGCTTTGTGCACCAATTAATAACACGAAGATCACGGTACACAAGCCCATCATCATGC
>MHJO01000028.1:0-1072 GCA_001818015.1 Candidatus Harrisonbacteria bacterium RIFOXYD1_FULL_40_9
TTTAATGCGCTCCATCTTCTTTCCTCTTTACTTACCGATAATCAATCGCTTGTTCAGCCACTTTTATTAAAAGCAGGAGTTAGTCTCGAAAATCTTGATAAGGCAATTCAAGAGGAACTTATTCGTCTTCCAAAAATATTCGGCACCTCAACGGTTGGTCAGCTCTATCTTTCTCAAGAAGTGATGGCAGTGCTTGATAGGGCACAGAAAGCCGCAAATCAACAAAAAGATGAATTTATCTCCTGCGAGCATCTGCTCTTGGGAATTCTTGATGTTGCATCGAGTGCGCGAACGCTACTTGAGCGGATGGGGGTTCGTCGTGAAGCGGTAATTCGTGTACTCGCTCAACTACGAGGATCAGTGCGAGTGACCGATGAGACCCCAGAGAGCAAGTTTCAAGTTCTTGAAAAGTATGCCATTAATCTCACCCTGAGGGCGAAAGAGGGGAAGCTTGATCCTGTGATTGGTCGTGATGAAGAATTGCGGCGCTTAATTCAAGTGCTTTCGCGGCGCACAAAGAATAATCCCGTGCTTATTGGTGAGCCGGGCGTGGGAAAGACTGCAATTGTGGAAGGTCTCGCACAGCGTATTGTCTCGGGAGATGTTCCGGAGACTCTTAAGGACAAAGAAATCATTATGCTTGACATTGGTTCTCTTATTGCGGGAACTAAGTTTAGGGGAGAGTTTGAAGATCGTTTAAAGTCATTTATTAAAGAAATTCAAAATTCGGCAGGGCGACTTATATTGTTTATTGACGAGATTCATATGATTGTGGGCGCGGGTGCCGCAGAAGGCGCAGTGGATGCTTCGAATCTTTTAAAGCCGCCACTTGCACGAGGAGATTTGCACGCCATTGGAGCAACGACCATTAGGGAATATCAGCGACATATCGAGAAGGATCCCGCGCTCGAGCGTCGTTTTCAGCCCATTATTGTTGAAGAGCCGAGCATTGAAGATACTGTCTCTATTTTAAGAGGACTTAAGGAGAAGTATGAGATGCATCATGGTTTGCGCATTGGTGATGATGCGATTATTTCTGCAGTGAATCTCTCTGTGCGGTATATTACCGATC
>MHJO01000028.1:1176-8312 GCA_001818015.1 Candidatus Harrisonbacteria bacterium RIFOXYD1_FULL_40_9
GTAAGAAAACAACCTTGCGTCTTTCCGAAATTGAACGCGAGCTTAGTGCGCTTAAAAATAAGAATGACGAACTTTCTGCGCGATGGCACGCTGAAAAAATCTCGTTTGAAAACCTCAATAATCTAAGAAGGAAAATTGATGACTTGCGCAAAGAAGCGGAAAATGCCGAGCGTAATGGAGACCTTGATCGAGTTGCTCAGCTTCGTTATGGCGAGCTTCCAGCGACCGAGCGTGAATATCAGGTGCTTGAGAAGAAGTATGTGAATAAATATAAGGCTGCACGCCGAGCATCTGTTAAGAATTTGGATAGCATAAGCAATGATGACGTATATCGATTTATTAAAGAAGGCGTTGATGAGGAGGACATCGCGTCAGTTGTTTCTCGATGGACAGGCATTCCTATAAGTCGAATGCTTGAGTCGGAGAGCGATAAACTCCTTCGTCTTGAAGAAGAGTTGAGTACGCGCGTAGTTGGCCAAAGCGAGGCAATCAAGGTCGTTGCCAATACTCTTCGAAGAGCGCGGGCGGGACTCTCTGACGAGAACCGACCCCTTGGATCATTTATGTTTTTGGGACCAACAGGAGTAGGAAAGACTGAACTTGTGAAAACTCTTGCGGAAAATATGTTTAACGATGAAAAGGCACTGGTTCGAATTGATATGTCTGAGTATATGGAGCGTTATGCAGTGTCTCGTCTTATTGGTTCGCCGCCAGGGTATGTTGGCTTTGAGGAAGGGGGTCAACTTACAGAAATTATTCGGCATAGGCCTTATAGCTTAATTCTTTTCGATGAAATAGAAAAAGCACATCCAGAGGTATTTAATGTGCTTCTGCAAGTACTTGATGACGGAAGACTCACAGACGGCAAGGGAAAGACAGTTAACTTCAGGAATTCTATTATTGTAATGACATCAAATGTTGGAAGTCATTATGTGCGCGAAATGGCGCAATTAGGCTTTAGGCATGGGGTGGAGCGTGAGGCGGAATGGAAGCATCATGAAGAAAATTTCCGAGGGAAAATCCTTGAAGTTCTCAAGCAAGAGTTTAGACCAGAATTCTTGAATAGAATCGATGAAATTGTCATATTTAATTCATTGGGCACTCGAGAGGTCGAAAAGATTGTTGAGCTGCAATTGGATCGTGTTCGCAAAAAACTCGAAGAACGTCGTATTCGTATTACTATTGATGCGAATGCTAAGAAATTTATCGCAGAGCAGGGCTTTGATCCTGAATATGGAGCACGGCCTATTAAACGGTTGATAGAAAAAATGATATTGAATCAACTTGCGGATCGCTTAATTGGAGGAACATTAAAAGATGGGCAACGGGTTAAAATTAGTTTTAAGGAGTCCGCTCTTCAGATTAGCACTTAAGGGGATTTTATGGATGGCGAGTGTGATGAGTATAGAAGCCTATGGAGCTTCGTGGCTTACTGTAGGCTTCTTTGTGTTTGCCTCACTTTTTTTCTACAAAGGACGTCATGATGAATCTCTGTATCGTTTTCGTGGGTCATTTATTGTGCTTTATATCCTTGCGCTCCTTGGTATTTTTCACATCCAATCGACTTATATAATGTACGGGACTCTTTTCTTTGTATTGATTGGATTATGTGTATTGGGTGGTATACGAGACCTTATTTTTTTAAACAGACAGTTTCTATATCGTCTTCTTCAGTTTTTTATTTACATCGCCGTATTTGTAGCGTTTTTCTTATCCCTTAATGCAGAATTGTTTCTCGTAAAGTATGCCCTTCTTTTTATTACTCTTCTTGTATTAATAAAAGAAGGAATTGATTTTTTGGGATCTTCTATGAAATATAAATCACGTCTTTATATTACAATCATTGCTGTGACGCTTGTATTTATTATTCTTGAGATAACGTGGGGTCTTGCATTACTTTCTCCTCGCCCATTGCATGCCGGAAGTATGATGACACTCGTTCTTTTCCTTATGTTTGATTATCTTATAAATTCTCCTAAACGAATCGCTTCAGATACTTTTTAAACTCTTTGCTTATTGTTTTGTTTTTAAGTCCAAAATACACTTGTGCTTCAAGAAGCCCAAGAAAAGAACCAGCATCAAAGCGTTCTCCTTTAATTTCTCTTCCATAGAGTATGCCGCCTTTCTTGAGAAAGGCTCTAAACACATTGGGAAGGAATAACTCTTTATCGTGTGAAATGGGAAATTCTTGTATGAGCTCGATAAGTGGAGAAGTAAGTATATAACGACCAAAAATAGAAAAATCAGAAGGAATTTCTTTTTTTGTTTTGGGTTTTTCTACGAGATCGATAATCGTGTGAATGCTGTTCTTTTCTTTAGTTTTCACCATGCCGTATCGATGAGCTTCTTTTGTGGGTACTCTGTAGAGTGAAATAAGGGACTCTTGAAGCTTCCTGTATGTCAGTACCAATTCTTTGAGCGCAGGCACACGAGACACAAAAATGTCATCTCCTACAAGTACTGCGGTAGGGGAATTATCGAGAATGCCACACTGAAGAGCGTGTACCATACCGCGAGGAATAGGCTGTGTGCGCAATATAATAGTAAGGTTATATAATCGCTTTATTTCGTGATCAAAATAGTCTTCAAATAGAGCATGTGACCTATCGGGACCCGTGACGACAACCACTTCTTTAATTCCTGAAGCGGCAATTTCCTCGAGTATATAATGAATAACCGGCTTATCGACAACTCCAAGAAGGGATTTTGGGATTACTTTTGTAAGTGGCCAAAGTCTACTGCCATATCCTCCCACAAGAAGTATTGCTCTTTTGATTTCACTCATGTATGGTAATTATAAATTTGAAACTATTTATACACAATTGCCGCATGAACGAACTTAGTCGAAAAATAAACAATATTGGGTACGATGTTCTCTCGTGTGCCTCGTCCCCATCATTGCCGTTTTCAACGATGCACGAAACATTAATAGTGCGAATGATTGAGGAGGGAGCGTGTGAATATTTTGAAGATCTCGCAAGAGATCTTTTTATTTTGAAGAGTATTCTTGAGTTAGAGGAGAAGATTTCCATGATATCTCATAAGGACGCAGGGCATATATATGAAGAAATTGATGAAATCCATGCAATGATTTCATTGGAAAAAGAGGAAGATGTGGGTGTCGTTAATGCTATTGCTTCAGAATCTCTTCCTGCTTCCTCGTTTACGCAATCATTGGATGATTTGATAAAAACAGCCCAAAGTAGAACGCTTGTTGCACGCATGGAGGGTGGTGAATCTAAGGAGAATAACAACGAAGATCGTGAGGGTCTGGCGCATGTAGGCACTCAACAAGGCAATCCGGCAATTCGGCAATCAGCGATATTGGAAAAGATTAAAAATGATGGAAGTTGCCGAATGAAGGATATCCTTCATAGTTTTCCCGAAAATAGCGAGCGTACACTAAGAAATGATCTTCAGAAATTGTGCGATCAGGAGATGATACGGAGAATAGGAAACGGTGGTCCTTATACTTTTTACACCTCAAGACCTTAAAATGCATTCAATTGACGTTTTTGCTTATCTTTGTTATAGTAAATAATAAAACTAATAAAAGGGATATGTAGCCGTAATAAACCGAACTTTCTCTGCGTTTTACTATATAACGATTGCGAAAAGCCGAGAGTGAGCCGTTTAGTGGAGCCCTTTTATTAATTGAGATGCCATGGATTAAGTGTGAGGCTTAATTTATGTGTGCAATGGGTGGAATTCTATTTATATAAATAGAATTCTTGTAAGTATTTAAAAGCCTCACGGGGCTATTTTGTTTTTTACGATATAGTGGAGGATTATTTTTCCGTCATCATACAATGGTCGATGGGCCGAGGAATAATCTATTGAAAATAGTAGTTAAATAGGTCTAATTAAGCTAAAAAAACTAAAACTAAATTTATGAGTAATTTTGCTAAAAAGGCTACTTCAGGTGTCCTTTCTGTGACAACTGCAGTATGGCTTTCTGGTGCAATGTTATTTGTACCTGTGGCTTCAGCTCAACAAACAACAGCTGATTTGCAGGCTCAAATCGCTTCACTTTTAGCACAGATTCAAGCATTGCAAGCTCAATTAGGAGCTCAATCCGGAGGAACTACAACCACAACATCATGTTCTTTCACCCGTGACCTCACTGTGGGTGCAAGGGGTACTGATGTGAAGTGTTTGCAGCAATACCTTAACGGAGCGGGTTTCGAAGTTGCGGCTTCAGGCGCTGGATCTCCTGGTAATGAAACCGAAACATTCGGTCCTCTTACAAGGGCTGCTGTTGTGAAATGGCAGAGTGCAAACGGCGTTTCTGGAACAGGTTATTTCGGTCCTATCTCGAGGGCTAAGTATACCGCAGTTGCAGGAACAACAACCGGTGGAACAACAACCGGTGGAACAACGACCGGTGGAACAACGACAGTTCCTGGAACAGGATTAGTGCTTTCATTAGCATCCGATAATCCTGGATCAGCTTCAGTTCCACGAGGCGCAACAAGTATTACATTCTTGAAGTTTAATGTTGCTGGTAACGGCACACTTGATTCTTTGGTCTTTAAGAGAACAGGAATTGGTGCGACAGCAGACTTCAATTCAGCAGGTCTTTATCTTTATGAAGGAAATACTCGCTTAACGAGCGGAAAGAGTATCAACTCTACTACTCATGAGGTTTCATTCGTAAATCTTGGATTAGCAGTGGCGGGCGTAAGAACGCTTGCATTGCGTGCTGATTTGGCAACAGGCGCGACTGCTGCGAATGTTAATGCATTCGAATTGATTTCGACTGCAGGAACTCCAACCCCAACTGGTTCATTAAAGAGTAATTCAATGACTATTGGTGGTCAGGCAGTAGGTGGCATCACTATTGATGATGGCGCAGCTGCTTCTAATCCTAAACTTGGTCAAAAAGAAGCAGAACTCTTGGAATTCAAACTCACCGCGAGTTCAACCGAAGATATAAGAATAACACAGCTTGGATTAACTGAAGGGGGTACGATTGCGAATGAGAATCTTACCAATTTCGTTATTAAGCAAGCAGGTACTGAAGTTGCAAAAGCCGCTTCGATCGGATCAAAGGATCTTGTGACTTTTGTATTCACAACTCCTTATCTTCTTGAAAAAGGACAAGAAAAAACATTTAAGCTTTATGCCGATATCTCGGGAGTTGCACGAAGAGACGATACTATTCTTTTCTATGTTGATAGCGCAACCGATATAGAAGCAATCGGCGCAACGTATGGATATCCAGTAACTCCTACAATCACGAACATTGATACATCAAGCGAAACCGATTCACTTACCTTACAAGGCGGCTCAGTGACTATTACCTTTAATGGTCCTGTGGTCGGTGATTTGCCTCGACGCGGACAAGACGTGAATGTGTTCGATTTTTCAATTACTTCTCAAAATAATGTTGAGATTCGTAATTTGAGATTAAACGCAACAACGACTGCTCTTGGATCTGGCGAGGGCTTCAATGACTTTAAGTTGTGGGATAAAGACACAAATGCAGTCATTTCGAGCGCAACTGACGTAACTACATCAACTAATGTCACTGTTACTGATGTTATTACTATCGGTTCAGGAAAAACGAGGAACTTTAAAGTTACTGTTGATGTAGATGCAGATAATGATGACAGCGATGACATACAAGTTTCTCTCTTAACCTTCCAATCTTCTGATATTAAGAACTTGGATAATAATACGTTTGTGTCTTCGACTGATGTGGTGCCCAATGCGCAACTTGTAGGCAATCTTCAGGACACAAGAGTTCCAACACTCGATGTTCAGCGCGCTGGTGCTCCAGTATCTGCAACATCGGTTCTTGGGACAAAGGCAGTGCCTTTCGTAGGCTTTACCCTGAGGGCGATCAACGACGACATTAAGATCACTTCTCTTAAGATTGATGCGTCTGCTGCGACTGGTATGGGAACAAGTGCGGCTGAGATTAATGGAGGTGTTCTTAACCTTGCGTTGTATGATACCGAAGGAACTAGGGTTTCAGATATTGAATCTTTGACTGGATCATCGCTTCCAGTAAGTGCAACATTTGACAATCTTAATTTCACTGTTAAGAAGGGATCAACTGCAGTTTTGACTGTAAAAGCCGATCTCAGTGTTGCGTCAAGTGGCAACAATTTCGTGATTGCAACAACTGCAAGTACGAGTCACTTCACTGCTCAGGATAGTCAAGGCAACGCCCCAACTATTCAGGGTACAAATGCGAATACTGATGGTTCGGTCACTATTGCTCAAACAAGTGTTGGAGACGTGACTGTTACTCGTGCGGGTGATGATGATGAATCACGTGCAGGTATAGTGCTTGCAGGAACAGAAGCAGTACTTGCAAAGTTCTCATTCACTTCGCAGAACGAGGAAATGACAATTAATAAAATCACTTTTGCGGTTACTGCAACGTCTACGATTACTGCAACATCCGCCACTTCAACAGCATTTGTTGATGAAGTGAAAACTCTGAAATTATACGACGGCACTACACTTATCACTTCAGCAAATCTTGTTGGTGGTGGTGAAGACGCAGGTCGTGCAATCTTCGAAAATGTCGGGTGGAAAGTCGGAAAAGATCAAACGAAGACTTTAACCGTAAAAGGTGTTATTGCTACCATTGATGATGGTGCCGATACTGGTGCGGCGTTTTATGTAAACGTGACAAGTACCGGATTCGAGGCACAGGGCGCAAGCGCAAAGGATACATCCATTGCGGGTGCTGCTGGTCGCGAGAAGCAGGTCTTTAAGACAAAGCCAACCATTACGATTTTGTCGGGTAGTCCTGATTCATTGTCGAATGGCAATGCCGCAACACGAGTTATAAAATTCCGTGTCACTGCTGATCCAGCAGGTGATATTTCGTGGAAGAAAATAGCTCTTGCGGTGTCTCCAAGCGGCGCTACGATGTCTACTACCACAACAAGCAATGTTGAGTTGCGTGAAATCACTTCAGGTAGCACGAACTTAACTATTGGTACTGTTACGAGCGGTCTTAATACCACCACGAACGGCAACCATTCAATTGCTGGTTCGGCTGGTTATGTAAACATCACACTTTCTTCCGAGGAAGTCATTGGTAAGGGTGGTTACAAAGACTACGAGGTGCGATTGACTTTTGAGGGTGTTGGCAATCTTGCAAACTCCGTTGAAAG
>MHJO01000028.1:8319-11086 GCA_001818015.1 Candidatus Harrisonbacteria bacterium RIFOXYD1_FULL_40_9
CAAGCAGTGCAACAAGCACTACCTTCTATGCAAGAGACTTGAATAACGGTAATGTTACTGGACCAACAAGCTCTACTGCAAATCCTTCGTTTGTGTGGTCTGACAGGTCTGTTATCGGACATAGCGAGACTACTAATGATTGGAATTGGGGTTTCTACGTAAAAGGGTTACCATCTGATTCCTATCAGGCGAAAGAGTAATAGTCGATCCTTGACGACGCTAAAAACCCCGATTTATCGGGGTTTTTGGTTTTGATTGCTAAAAATGGTGAGATTATATAGTATATAAAAGTCTTTATAATTTATGAATTTATTAATTCGATATCTTTTAATCGCGAGTGCATTCACGCCACTCATAGTTTTCAAGAAGACATTATTTCCTTTTATTTTTAGTAAGACTTTATTTTTGCGTGGACTTATTGAGCTTATAGTAGTCTTTTTCTTAATTCATCTTATTGTTTCTTTCAAAAAAAGCACATCGGAATTACGAAATCTTAAGGTATATATCAGGCATCCATTGTTTATAGGCATTGGCTTACTTTCTTTATCTCTTTTTGTAAGTACGATTTTTGCGGATAACTCTTATCGTGCATTTTGGGGAGACCTCGAGAGGGGCGAGGGACTCTTTACGTTGTTGCATCTTGGGGTACTTTTTCTTTTTATGCTTTCATTCTTCGAAAAAGAAGATTGGATGCGGTTTTTTAAGACCTCTCTTTTTGTTGGATTTATTGTTGCAATAATTGCGATGATTCAACATACGGGCATTGGCGCTCATCTATTGCCTCAATGGATAGATCCGAGCACATTTCGTCCAGGATCAACACTTGAAAACCCTGCGTTTATGAGTGCATATCTTATATTTATTGTAGGATTATCTCTTCTTGTGTGTGTGCAGTACCCACTAAGTGCCTATAAAAAAATTTTTTCATGGCCTTCTTTTTCTTTACTTACATTTATTGTCTCCATTATTGCAATATTTATATCAAGGACTCGTGGAGCACTATTAGGACTTGGAGCAGGTTTTCTTTTTCTTGTTGTATATGGAGCGTTAAGTAACGAAGGCGTGCGTTATTTCTTAAAGAATCGTATGTGGGCAAATATACGTAATTTTTGTCGAGTGCTCGTGCTCTTTGTGATTGTAGTGGGTACTATGTTTGTGATCACGCGAAATGCCCTTTTGTGGCAAAAAATTCCAGGATTAGATCGTCTAGCGCAGTTGAATTTTAGAGATGCCAGTGTGCAAACACGTCGGGTAGCACTTGGGTCGAGTTGGAGAGCGTTCCTCGAGAGACCTTTGGTTGGTTGGGGAGTCGAGAATTATAAGGTTGCTTATGCGAAACACTATGATCCAGAGTATGCGCGAGCAGCGGAGACATGGTTCGATCGTGCTCATAATAGAATTGTTGATGTGGGGGTAATGCAGGGCGTATTTGGGCTTGTGGTATATCTCGGTATTTGGATTCTGCTTTTTTATACGCTCTTTAAGAAATCAACAATACTTGGAAGAAAAAATGCTGTTATTATAGCAGCTACTTTTATTACTTATTTTATTCAAAACCTTTTTTTGTTTGATATGCCTGTTACGTATATAATGCAACTTGTTCTTCTTGGTTTTATTATTACAAAAACTTCCGAAGAAAACAGTATATCTTTACGATATGCCATAAAGCCTTTATATGTTCGTATAACGCAAATAGGGTCCATTCTCTTTCTTGGATTTCTTATATATATTTTCTATGCTTACAACTACATTCCATACACACAAACAGCGACGTACAAAAGATTAATAGACAGTAAGAATGGGGAAAAGATACTTGCCGAATCCTCTCGATTTCTTAGTCCTTATAATTACACACAACAAACAATACGCTTTTTCCTTATAGATACTCTTTACGCAAGCGATGTCGTTAATAAGAAGCAGTTTGAGCCATTGATCCGCATTGCCGTGGAATCAATGGATGAGGTAGTAAACAAAGAACCCGGACATGATCCCCGGTATCTCATAATTCTTGCAGAGGTTTTTAATGAAAAAGGAAAGGAAGAAGAGAAGTTCCTTGATACATCAATCCACTATCTTGAAAGAGCGCGGGAGCTTTCTCCGTATAGACAAGACGTATTCTATCTTCTTGCGTTTGCGTATGCCGGAAAGCATCGTAATGATGAAGCGATTGCATTAACTCGTGAAGCAGTGAATTTAAGTCCACTTGTTGGAAGAGCACACTTTAATTTGGGTTTGCATCTCGTACTTGCGGGGAGAAAGCATTGGGTTGAGGGAGAGGCAGAGTTGGTTCGTGCACGCGAACTCGGCCTTATTGCTGGTCCTAATTTTGTAAAAGAGATTAGTAATTTCGAGATCATTTATAAGAAAATGCTTCTTACGTATGTAAGAGAAAGAGACTTAGAAAGCGTATTGCGAGTCGCAAAGGCGTTTAAAGAAGTTGCCTCTGAAGATCTCCATAAAGACCTCGATACTCTTGTTGGTCTTGCTCGTATGGGTCGCTGGGAGGAAATAGATATTATATTTCATGTGATTACTCCAGAAGAAGAACAGGCCTTCGATTTTAATAATCTATTATTCAAATACATTAAAGAAAAAAACAAAGAACGCTTACTTGCAGTATTGGATGAATATAAAAAGACTATAACTGATGTAATCATAAAGGAAGATTTGGATATTCTCATGGAATTGGCAAGACAAGGTAAATGGGAGATTATAGAAAACACATTTATAGACAAATAAGTAAATACATTATTGCGTTTCTCTGTTT
>MHJO01000028.1:11121-12601 GCA_001818015.1 Candidatus Harrisonbacteria bacterium RIFOXYD1_FULL_40_9
GGCTGGTGTTATTGGACTCGCAATTGCGAGAAGACTCATAGATCATAATCCTAGTTTTCATGTGACAGTTCTTGAAAGGCATAGCGAGATAGCTCGTGAGGCAAGTCAGTATAATAGTGGAGTTATTCACTCTGGAATACATTTGGACCCCAATTCTCTCAAGGCTCACTTTGCTCGTAAAGGAAGTTTGGCAATGAGGTTATATTGCATGTCTCGAGGGATTATGATGCGTCATACGGGCATGATTGTGGGGGTTGGATTTAGAAACTTAAAGACATTGTGGGGGGAATGGAGAGCATCGTTCAGCGTTTTGAGGGAGTTAAAGAATAGAGCTTTCGCTCAAGGTATATCCATTAAGACTCTTACATGTTTCGGAGTAAAGAGATTAGAGCCTCACGCACGAGTATTGGGCGGTATATATATTCCAAGTGTGTGGATTATTGACAAGAAAGCTTACGCGAAATCCCTTTTTTGGGGCGGTAAAAAAAGAGGCGTCGAGTTTCGTTTTGAGGAAGAAGTTTTTGGAATAAAGAATAATGGACACCAATTTATTGTGCGTACCAAGAGCAATGAATACGAAGCTGATATTCTTATAAATTGTGCAGGAGTATATGCTGATGTTATTTCAAACCTCGCGAGATTTCCGGGATACAAAATCATTCCATGGAGAGGCGAATATTATGAAGTGGTAGGAGTAAAAAGTTCGCTGATACGGAATTGCTTAATATATCCGGCGGTGCGCCCAGGTTCAATGGGCCTTGGAATTCATATTACGAAAAGTATTGACGAGAGATTGTTTCTTGGTCCTAATGCAAAAATTCATAAAGAAAGAGAGTATGTATTTGAAGACAAGACATCTCCTCGGGAATTTTTAGAAGAGGCCCGATGTTTTTTGCCTCAGCTTGAGGAAAAAGATCTACGATGGGCATATGCTGGACTTCGAGCAAAATGCATATCGGAAGGCAAGGAGGCTGATTTCGTTATTAAGATTGAAAGCACTGACCCTATATTTATTAATCTTATAGGTATCGAATCTCCTGGGCTTTCTGCATCTCTTCCAATCGCAGATCATATTAGTGAAGTGATAAGAATGTCTATATAACGTTTACACTTCTCAATATATAAAACCTCCGCATAGTAGCGGGGGGTTCATTTTTTAAAAAATCCTGGTAGTATAATTTTATATGGTAGAAACTCATAGAAAAGCCTTAATTTTCGGCATTACAGGCCAAGATGGGTCATATCTCGCCGAAATTCTTTCTTCTCGTGGCTACGAAGTTCACGGCGTTATTCGGCGTGCATCATCGTTTAATACAGAACGACTGGAGCATATCTACGAAGATCCTCACAAAACCGAAAGAAAGCTTTATCTTCATTACGGAGATCTTGCCGATGCCGAGAATATTCGAAAACTCATTTTTAATATCGAACCTCATGAGATTTATAATCTTGGAGCACAGTCGCATGTACGTGTAAGTTT
>MHJO01000029.1:0-1041 GCA_001818015.1 Candidatus Harrisonbacteria bacterium RIFOXYD1_FULL_40_9
GATACCACAAATAAAACAGAAAAAGGAATGGTTGAAGAGATTGCATTCCACATTCTCGATGCACTTGAAAAAAAGTAGTAGTACAAAAAAGAAAAGGCGTCCTCATATATCGGACGCTTTTTATAATTTCAAGGTATTATGAAATTTCAAAAAACCGTTCTATATTCTATATTCTAAAACCTACGGTTGTAGTATTTCGTCTTCGTTTCCATTTATGGAAATACGAACTTCTTGTACTGTGGGAAATTGTTTAAGAGTTTGAGTGATTTGAGCACGAATCGATGTCACCCTACACGCTCCGCCTACCTGATAATCGAGCTGTGGATTAAAGTCAGCGCGTGCTATTCCACTTTGAATCGAAACACTTTGTACCTTCACTCCATCATTAATACTTGTCGTATAACCATCCCTTCGCTCAAGAGGTGTCGGGCCCTTCAACAATTCTTCAAGCGCTGCACGCGCTACCCCTTCGGTAATGGGAACTTCACGCTCTATAGGGAATACTCGCGTACACGTAATATTAGGATCCTTTACCGTATTTGGAAAAAATACTTTCACTTTCATAAGAGATGCCGCCCTTGACTTGAATACAAGCGAAACTGTAACCTTATTAATCTCACTCCCATCTTTTGCCGAATACTCAAACGCTTCAAGCACAATAGAAGTTGCATTCACGATATCCTTCGCCGCAAGTTTTATTTCTGTTTCGAAATCTCCAAATGTTCCCACATCCGGCGCATCAGCCATCACTGATTTTTCGAAAATCTTCTTTTCTCCATTTTTTACCCGTACCGCGAGCGTGTTCTCAAATACGCGCGCTCTTCCTTCTACTTTAAATGTCTCGCCTACAGTTTCTTTTACCACAGGCGAAAACACAATAATATTGGGCTCGTTTAAGACTTTAATTTCTGTTGCTGTAAGCGCATCTCCTTCGCCCTTCCCTCGAACTTCAACTGAAAATCCTCTTTCAAGATAATCTCCTCCCACAAGAAGACCATTTCTATCGGAAACTGTTGTGGTCGCAGAAAAAGAAACTGTCGT
>MHJO01000029.1:1124-4766 GCA_001818015.1 Candidatus Harrisonbacteria bacterium RIFOXYD1_FULL_40_9
CTGCATTATCATCTCCTCTTAAATCAAATGTTGCAGAAATAAAAACTCCTGCTCCAATGAGCAATAATATGCCGAGTCCTATGCCGAATAATTTGCTATTCATGACCATGTATTATGTATGAAGCATAACGGATCGTGGATGAGATATAAAGGCACTGTATACCCCACACATTAACTTTTTATGAAGACTTATTAAGCTTCCCTACAAGAAACGAAGCGATAATTGAAGCAGTTTCCGCTCGAAGCACAAAAGATCCCAATGAAACAATACAAAAACCACACTTCTTTCCATACTCTATTTCATAATCGGTCCATCCCCCTTCGGGCCCAATCAATATATTCACACAACTTACTCCACTCCATGGATCAATATTTTTCCACTCCTCTCCGCGAGGATCACACATAATAACGCATTCTTCCTTACTCAATATATTACATACGTCCTTAAACGATTGCGGAGAAGAGAGTCGAGGGACATATCCTCGCTCTGATTGTTCTGCGGCTTCTTTTATAATTTTAAGGAATCTATCTTCACGAACTCCAGTTTTTACTGTTCTCTCCGATATAATGGGGTGAATTTCGGAAACTCCTACCTCTGTTGTTTTCTGAAGCACAAGTTCAAAATTCTCTTTCTTAAGAAGTGATGCATATAATACCACACACATGCCTATTTCTTTTCGATTTTGACTGATGCGTCCTATCAGAAGTTCAAGCGAATCTTTTATGCTATGAACAATAGTCGCTTCTGCCTCAAATAACTTCCCATCAAGGATGATAATGGATTCTCCCACCTTAAGTTTTAGTACGTTTTTTACCTGATCAATAATCTCCTTATTTTCTACAGAAACAAAATCTCCTTCTTTGTGATCAAAAAGAGGGAGATCAATAATAAAACGATGGACTTTCATTAGTAGTCGATTTCGTAACGAAGTACGACATTCACTACTACTTCTTGAGATCCTGGTTCCACAACTGGTGCAGGCAATGCAATATCGCCTCCATATCCCGCTGCTTCTTTACTATAAAGACTGCGATATGCAGTAGGTGCATATACACCGCCCTCTTCTATCGAGAGAAGTTTTCCAAGAGAAAATCCTCCTGCTTCTGCGGTTGACTCTGCTTTCTTTTTTGCGCGAGCAATTGCTTCGGCACGCGCCTTATTCTGAACCTCAGCTGGATCATCAATAGTAAACGTAAGTGCGGATACAGAATTTGCTCCATTACTCACAACGCCAGTAAGTAATATCCCAATTTTAGAGAAATCTCTCATTTTCACATGAATTGACTGACTCACTGAATATCCAGTAATTTCCGCAGGGCGACAAATGCCGGCACTTGTATAAGGTGGACATGGGAAGTAATTGTAACGTGGCTCAATATTGTAATTCTGAGTTTTAATATCACGAGTCTCGATGCCATTTGATTTTAAGAACTCAATTGCTTTATTTGTTTTATCTGTGTTTGTTCTTTGAAGATCGGCAATGTTCTTTCCTCCTTCCGTAATAATACTGAAGGAAAACTCGGCAATATCAGGTAATGCAATTGCTCTTCCATCACTCGTTACAGTGAAGCTACGATAATTCGAAAACTCTGCTGATTTCGAATTTCTATACGCAATAACACCAAGCACTCCCAACACGATTGCAACGATAAGCACGCCGATAATTGTAATTCCTAAATAATTTTTGATTGTAGTATTCATAGTTTTCTATATAGCCTTTTTTGAAGGAAATGGCAAGGGAACGTAGAACAACGGGTATAATGTATAAAGTATTATGTATAATGGACTATAATTTTTTTCGTCCCATTGTACTTTATACATCATACATAATACACGTCCGTTCTATATTCCAAAAATCACGAATCCCGACTCATCATCGGGACCATGCATTCACGCTTACAAGTGTATTAGCAACACGAGCACCTATTCTCTCTCATCTTAAGCACCCCGTAAATACCCACAAGCACTGGCCAGACAACACTCACTGTTCGAGCAGTAAGTACGTCGAATGTTCCCAATAAGAACGTAAGGGCAAAAAGCACTACGAGCACTCCAAGGAAGCTATGATGAGAGCGCCCACACTTCATCCCCTCATTTTTCATATCATTCATAATAATACATAAATAAAAATATAGCGACCTTTATCGTAACATTCTTAATTATATCCATACTGCAATCTTATCGTATAATTAACTTGACTTTTTTGTAAGATTAATCATAATATATATGATTGTACTGTATTATAGCCACAAAAGATCATGAAGAATAATTTTTTTCACACCATTATTTTGCCGATTAATCCCATTGAGCTTCAAAAGACCAACTATGATTGCGGACCTGCTTCGTTGCAATTTGTATTAAATATTTTACAAAAAGATACTGAAAAACACCTCATCGCAGAAATCGCCCGCACATCCAAAGAAGGAGGCACAAATCCAAAAGGACTCGAAGCAGTGCTTCGCGCCTTTAATATTAGGTATGAAATTGCTCATCCCGGAAGCATTGAATTGCTTGAAAAAAAGATTCGTGAATTGAATCTTTGTATTGTAAATTACCAGGCATGGGCACGCGGTGGAAGCGAAATGAAATATCTAAACGCTGGACACTATTCCATTGTTTTTGGATACAACAAAACTCATTTCTTTGTTGCCGATCCTTCTAAGTATCCCACCCCAAAAAGCCCAACTCGTGGATTTCGCACTATTAGAAAAGACTTATTCATAAAACGCTGGCGCGATAAAGAAGAGAATGGCACACAGACCGATCGTTTTATGTTAAGTATTCCACTCTTTCAAAATTAAGCGCCTTTTTCTCGTTTTGTCTTTTTTCGATCTTGATCAAGAAGAGCTGCCTTCCTGATTCTTATATTTTTAGGTGTTACTTCCACAAGCTCATCGTCGCCGATATAATCAAGCGCGTCCTCCAAGGAAAGCTCACGAGGCACCTGAAGCCCTTCCTGAACTCCGAAGTTCTTTGTTCGATAATTCGTAAGCTCTTTTGCTTTGCATACATTTACCATAATGTCATCGTCTTTTGAATTTTCTCCCACCACCATTCCTTCATATACTTCCACTCCGGGACCAATAAAATACTGTCCACGATCTTGAGTGTTAATCATTCCATAACTATTTGAAGTGCCCGATTGCGATGCAATCAGTGATCCATGGGGATTCATGGAGTATTCCCCCTTGTATTCTTCGTACCCCAAAAAGATACTGTTCATAATTCCAAGTCCGCTTGTCTGCGTAAGAAACTCATTACGAACTCCAATAAGTCCCCGTGTGGGAACAGTGAAATCCATATACACTTGGTCGCGATCTACACGCATGTCTTTCATCACACCCAAGCGCTTCCCAAGCATTTCAATCACTACCCCGGAAAACTTTTCAGGAGCTTCAATGGAAACAAGCTCAACGGGCTCCATTTTTTTTCCTTCAATTTCTTTGAAAATAACTTGAGGTTTCGAAACTTCGAGCTCGTAACCTTCACGACGCATTTTTTCGATAAGAATTGCAAGATGAAGCTCACCTCGGCCCGCAATAGTCCATTTATCAGGAGAGCCGGTCGGAGTAACCATAAGCGCGACATCGGTTTCAAGCTCACGCTCAAGTCTCTCTTTTAAATTACGCGAAGTCGTGTAG
>MHJO01000029.1:4776-5734 GCA_001818015.1 Candidatus Harrisonbacteria bacterium RIFOXYD1_FULL_40_9
TACACCAAATCCCATCTTAATAGTAGGCTCATCAATTTGAAGCACGGGCAATGGAACGGGGTTATCAATATCTGAAATAGTTTCCCCAATAGATATTTCAGGGATTCCCGCAACTGCCACAATTTCACCCGCATGCACCTCGGCCACATCAACACGAGCAAGTCCATCGAAAAGCATAATCGAAGTGAGCTCGGCTTTATGAATCACACCCCTTCGATCGATATAACTCACGGGCATTCCCTTTTTTAATGTTCCCGAAAGAATTCTACCAATTGCGATCTTGCCTTTGTAATTATCGTAGACCAAATTCACCGTGAGCATTTGGAGCGGCTTTGAAGGGTCAATAACTGGCTCGGGAATGTACTCAATAATAGTATTAAAAAGCGACTCAACATTTTCCATGGCATTTAAATCAGAAGTCTTTCCTGCCTTTCCCGCAATAGCCGAAGCATAAATCACAGGAAAATTAATCTGCTCGTCTGTTGCGCCGAGTTCTATGAAAAGATCGTAGGTTTGGTTCAGCGCCCAGTCTGGTCGCGCGTCTTTCTTATCAATTTTATTCACCACAACAATTGCCCTGTGCCCTGCCTGAATTGCCTTACGAAGCACGAACTTTGTTTGAGGCATTGGACCTTCTTTTGCATCCACAAGAAGAAGCACTCCGTCCACCATTCTCATAATCCGCTCCACTTCGCCTCCAAAATCTGCATGCCCAGGAGTGTCAACAATATTGATTTTAAAATCTTTGTACTGAACTGAGGCATTTTTAGAAAAAATAGTAATGCCCCGCTCTTTTTCGAGTTCATTCGAATCCATAATAAGCTCGCGAGGATTTTCGAGCTTTATTTTAAAGTTTTCTGATTGGCGAAGAAGCGCATCAACAAGTGTCGTTTTGCCATGATCAACGTGTGCAATAATAGCGATGTTTCGAAGATTTTTCACAGATGAAGGTATCTAA
>MHJO01000029.1:5790-11512 GCA_001818015.1 Candidatus Harrisonbacteria bacterium RIFOXYD1_FULL_40_9
AAACAGGCGACATTGCTTATGTCGATACCCTACCAGAAACTGCCTCTCGTAGCCTACAAAACTCGCATTCCTTCTCGCTACAGCCCTCATTCCAAAAAGAGAGGTTGCGTATGGAGTTCGATACTTCCTCGAGTTGGTTTTTGAGCTCCAGAACTTCCTGCTTTTCAATCACGAATTTTTCTTTATGGAATACCCCTTTTGTATCTGCTTCAAGAAAATCAATTTCACCACTTATCATTGTATCTCGAAAAAGCGGGTATTCATCGAGAAGTAATTTGTAAAATACAAGTTGGCGCTTATAGTTTCCGTCAGCGTATTTCGTATTCCCTTCAAGCTCATTCCTGCTTTTTGGCTTTCCTGTTTTGTAATCAACCACATTTACCTCTGCTCTTCCTATGTATTCGATTTTATCGAGAGATCCCGTAAGCTTGAGGGTTCTTCCCGCAAACGGGAGCATCACTGAATTAATCCGATACTCGTTTAGCGTATTTTTTGTCCATATTCCCTTGTAGTGGGCAATGTAGTTTTTTAACATAGCGCTTCCACGCTCCTTCGTATCTCTATAATCTTTTTCCTTAAGGAACGCTCGACTCAATTCCTCTTCAAAGACTTTCACTACATATTCTTCCCCCACCTCTCGATTCCTTAATACATCGAAAAAACGTTTCAATGCTCCGTGAATCGCTTTTCCATATATTTGATGACGATTTTCGGCACGCGGAATTCTTAATAAATTCATATAAAAATATCTCCACGGGCATTCAAGGAAATTATTGAGTGCCGTCGCAGAAAGTCCTCGCTCTTCAAACAAATGATTCAAATATTCTTTATCAAACACTGAAAACTGTTGAATAACTCGCGGAGTAAAAAGCTGGGCTTTTTCTTTTTCGTAACTTTCTTCGTATATTCCACTTTCACCTTTTAGCCTATATTCAGGCTTTATTTCCTCTAAAAATTGAGAAGGAAGTTCCTCTCGCCCGTCACGCCCTATGCGCGCATAGGAAAGATACACCATTTTGCGCGCTCGAGTAATTGCCACATAAAGCAGGCGCCGCTCATCATCCACATTCCTTCCCTCAAGCGCTTCGTTTCCTTCTACACTAAGACTCGGGGATTTAATAAGCGCCCTCACTCGTTTATTGCCCCAGTGGCCATCAATCACATTACTTATGAATACATAATCAAATTCAAGACCCTTTGAGCCATGAGCTGTCATGAGGCGCACTGCCTCTCCTATAAATGAAATTGATTTGCCTTTAATCCCTATGCCGTATTTCAAAAGCACATCAATGTAGGCAATAAAATCCTTGATTTCAAAATCTTCATGATGCTCTATGTTTTTCTTTACCTCATCGAAAAGCGAATCAAGTCGTGCAAGATGAAGCGCCGCATCAGATTTGCCTAAAATATACGCCAAAAATCCTGATTCCCGCACAATCATTTCAAACACTTCAAGGAATGTAAGATTTTTTGAGGCAGTGTGCCACGCAAGAATCATATGAGTAAGGGTTGTGATCTTTTCAATATTCCGCACTCCAGCTTTCTCGAGTTTCTCGCCATCACTTAAAAACTCCAAAAGCGATATTTTTCTTCTCAATGAGAGGATTTTATAGAGATCAAGTGATGAGATGCCTAAAAAATCAATATGAAGTATTTCAAGAATATGCTCTTCGGAATGAATGTTTTCGATAAATCGAAGAAGCGTGATAAGTTTTCGTATTTCCTTGTCTTCAAGAATATTATGATACGATTCCACACGAAACGGAATTCCGTACCTCGCAAGAATATCCGCAAGCGCAATGCCTTCTTTATTGTCTCTGTATATAAGTGCAATTTCGTGAGGGGGGGCGCCTGCCGTAATAAGCTCTGCAACTTTTTTTGCAACAAAATAATATTCACTTTCTCCTTTCTTAAATTCGTATAGTTCAATAGAACGATTTTCGTGTAGAGTCTCTGCCTGCAAACTAGTGTGGATACCCGAGACTACGTCCGAAATCTTTTTACTATTATTAATAATCAAGCTATGCGCCGCATCGAGAATTGATTGAGTTGAGCGATAATTCTTTTCTAGACTTATAAGTTCTGCTTCTGGATAGAGCGTTTTAAAATATAGAAAGTTTTCGAGTGTTGCGCCTTGAAAGCGGAAAATTGCCTGCTTTTCATCCCCCACTACAAAGATATTTGGATTCTCATAAAAATTACCGAGTAACTCCACGACTTTATTTTGAGCATTGTTCGTATCTTGGTGTTCATCAACCAATATATACTGGAATTTTTCCTGAAGAATACGAAGCAATTCGTCATTATCTTTCATTGCATTGATCACTTCAAGGATCATATCGTCATAGTCATATACTTTGTACTTTTTCAAGATCTCTCCATATGCTTTATAAATATCCGCCACTTCCTTGTGTTTTTCCCTTTGATTTTTTATATCTACATATTTGCCTTTCATCTTTCCTTTATGCGCTCCTTTCTCGTGGTATAAATCGGGAATTGCATTAAATACTTCTTCTTGCTTTTCGAGGAGCACTTTCAAGTCTTCCACGCCTACTCCCTCACGCTTCATATCGCTAATCACCCTCAATACGTCTTTTAGATAAAAGAATGGATCATAAAAAGGCTTCAAAAGTTTTAATGGTACAGCATCGAACACTTTTTCCATGAGCCGAATCCGTAGCACTTCATCGAGAGACTTCTTTCCGAGCATATCTTTAAAGTAATCAGGATATGATCGAATGATGTCATTACAAAACCCGTGAAATGTAAAAATATTCACATAATATGCAGTAGGTCCGATAATCGCACTCAAGCGCTTTCGCATTTCTGTGACGCCGCTGTCTGTAAATGTAAGCGCGAGAATATTCTCCGGGTTTGATTGAGTTTCACAAAGAATATTTGCAATGCGAAGCGCAAGCACTTGCGTTTTCCCCGTTCCGGGGCCAGCAATAACCATCACAGGACCCTCAATGGCGTCGACAGCTTTTTTTTGACTAGAATTGAGGCGAGCGTAGAGAGCGGTGAAATTATTTTGATCGTTGTTCATAGACGAAACGTGTATAATGTATTATGTATAAAGTATAATGGGACGAAAAAAATTAAATTACGTAGGATTTTGAAGTTTTAATCAATCCATTTACTAGCTTATGCACCACTTTCGATTTCTTAAAAAGATCATCAAAATTATGAGACAGCATATATCCAATGTCTCTACCGATCATTAATTGACTTTGTAATTCAGTAAGAGAACCTTTTGCAGTAGTATAAAATTGAATTTTTTCTTTTGAGGAATTTCTACTAAATCCCTCTGCTATATTTGAGGTAACTGATGCACCCGCTCTCCTCATCTGACTCACTAACCCAAACAATTCTTCTCTGGGAAATGTTTTCGTTACTGAATATATATCAAGAACTAATTCATGGGCTTTTTTCCATGCATTAAGATCAGTGAATGAATTAATGGATTCATTTAGTTCCGGTCCATTATACATAATACTTTATACATTATACACGTTCGCTACAGCGAACAATTTCCTCCCTCTATCCTCGTAATCATACATCGCGTAATTTGCAGTGCGCTTCCTGAGATATTTGCAGTTGTTGTTGCCGAGAATGTCGTACCTGCAAGTGAGTTATAAATATCTTCCACGCTTTGCATCGTTGATGCAGGAGCTGTAGAAGGATTTAAATCCCCTGCACGAGTCACCATCTGAAACACAAAAGCTACAATAGCAACAATAAGCGAGATTAAAGCAATCTCTTTTCCTATTGATTTGAATTTTTCTTTATAGTTCACGACTGTGGTTCTATTTCATTAGTTTCAGGCACTGTTTCAGGTATTGTTGGCGCTACTTCCGGAGCTGGAGCAGGAGTTGATTCTGATACAGGTATTTCAGGTGGTGCCTCTTCGCTGTTTTCAGTATGAGCTACTGGCACTTCAGCCACAGGTGCTTCTATTGCTGAGCTTGGAGTCCCCGAGGCTACAGGCTCCTGCTCATTAGAAGACAGAATTATTGAGCTTTGCGCCTCAGGAAGAGTACTTGAAGCAACGGTGCTCGAAGACTCTAGAACTGGAGTACTTGAAACACTAAAAGAAGTTGAAGATTCAGCTGAAATCGACGTTGATGCAGGCATAATTTCAACGCTCGGCACACTCGCCTCCACATTCGTATTCTCCAAGAGTTTCTTTAGTTGATCCTCGTTTATACACGTTGCCCCCACACAAAGTTTCTCTGTCTGAATTTCTTTCGTTCTTATTATATCGGCCACAAGCTCTCTTACTTTCAAAATTCCCGACTCAATATAAATTTCTAAATCGTCGAGCGCACCTATAAGAAGCGCAGTAAATTGTGTAAATATTCCATCTTCGCTTTCTTCTCCAGTAGATGAAGTACTTTCCGGAATTACCATTGCATAATGCGGGTTAATAAACACCGCAATCTTCCCTGTTTGAGATATGGTAAATCCTGAGTCTGTATCTGTTGTGCCGTCAAACGACTCAAGTGCGGTGCCAACTACACGACCCGGCTTTGTTGCTTTCATTGCGTACCCTGGAGTTCCTGAAGCCGCAGTAAGATAATCACCCGAATGAATTGGTCCATTTTCAAGAGAAACTTTCACAGGAACACGGCCAGAAAGCGCAACAGGACGAGAATTTTTGATTTTTCGCCCAAGGAGCACACCGGGAGCGGTTGAGATCACGCCCACAAGCTTTTCATCGTATGGTTTATTCGATTTTTCAACATAGAATTTTTCGTTATTCTCGGTATCTCTTGATTTGTCATAACCCACAGAGACCATATCTCCTGCCTCTATGGTGTTGTCTACGACAACATAGTTTTCTGCAAGGTCGATGGCGGTGATGGACGTTGAAGATGCAAAGATTTTCCCCGACGAAGAAGCATCTTCTGCATTTGGGCAACCGCTTGTATTGCTATCAACACAAAGGAAACCGTTCGCCACTAATACATCTTTTTGAGTAACGCCGTTGCCTACCACAAGACCATAGCCCGGAGTAGTTGTTCCGATACCGATCCTTCCCGAAGACGCTATTGCAAAGTTGGGTGTTGATGGATTACCCACTCCAAAGTGTATTGGAGCAGAATTAATAGTCACAATATTGAATCTATCCGCACCAATACCGTATATTTCTGTCGTATTTCCTAAACTAAATCCCATTCTCGATCCAATATGCCCAGTTGCATGCAATACAAATTCAGCAGTAGTTGTACTGTTCTGGATCGTAACAACAGCGCCTTCTCCACCCCCACCTCCACCCGCATTCACATTTTGAATCCGAACACGCGCATATGCATTATTAGTATCTCTAAATACATGAAGCGGGGCATTTGGTGTTGAAGTTCCGATACCAATGCTTCCTGTCGCAGTGATTATCATTCGATTATTCCATCCATCAGTCCCTCGTGTACCAAAAATAAGATCGCCGTAATTGTTTACATGATCCTGAAATTTGGTAAAAATACCCGTAACAAATGCGGCACCGTCAGTAGCAGTTACCGGACTATCTGAAAAAATTATCGCAGCCAACGTACCAGTTGTAGGATTAGTATTTGTAATGTAGAGCATGTCGTGTCCTGAAGTATTAGTTTGAATTGTTTCACTACTCGATATACTAATTTGCATCCTTCCGGATGTCGCATTATCACCCACTCTCAGAAGTCTTGAGAATGTAGTAACTCCTGTGCTTGAAACCGTAAAATAG
>MHJO01000030.1:0-4375 GCA_001818015.1 Candidatus Harrisonbacteria bacterium RIFOXYD1_FULL_40_9
CCTATTAAAATTCCGGTGAGTCTATAGTGCTTGCGATTGTTGTTGCGATGACAAAAGATCGCGTGATTGGCCTTAATGGTGAGATTCCATGGCATATTTCTGATGATTTAAAATTTTTTCGGGATATTACATGGGGACATTCTGTGATTATGGGGAGAAAAACCCATGAATCCATTATTAAGAAATACGGGGCGCCACTTCTCGGAAGAGAAAGCATCATTGTTTCAAGAACGCTTAGAAAACATGAAGTGCCTTCGTGCACGCTCTTTCGATCAATGGATGAAGTCCTTGGGCTTATATTCGAACACCAACAAAGACACGACTTTTTTGTAATCGGAGGGGGAGAAATATATAGATCACTTCTATCTTTTGTGAATACGATGTATGTGACACATATAGAAAAGAGATTTAAAGGAGATGTGTTTTTTCCCGAATTTGATGAATCTGAGTGGGAAACCACGCTTGATGCTCAATTCCATGGAAATCGGAACACGCCTCCATGGAAGAGGCTTATCTATACGCAAAGGAGGACTTGATTGAGGCACAACAGATTCAATAGAAAGAAGAAAGTACTCATACTCTATGTGCCTGTCATCCATGCAGGTTATATGAAGCTTCTTGATGAATGTATTCGTGAAGTGAGTGAAATCTTTCTCGTGGGAAGGAATCTTGTAAATCGCTGCACGGGGTTTAAGAAAGAAATTCGAGCAATTGATCCCGGAAAGATTCGCACAATGATTGAATCATTTGTGTGGCCTATTCCCGTGAGAATATTAAGTCGTAAGGGAATACGCGCATTGCGTGGTCGTGAGATGATTCTTCCTCGGGATACTCTCTCGAGAAAGCTTGTTGAAATGTACTTGTGTCACGAGAATGTTGAATTTAGGGATGTGTTTTTAAGATGGGACCAAGATTCAGTTCTTTCGAATAATAGTATACATTATGACAAAGAAACTTCCGAAGAGGTTCATGTTGAAAGAATGAAAAGGGCATTGGAGCGTGGGAAGGAGAGCTCTGATTGGTGGCGGCAGATAGGTGCAATGATTGTAAAGGACGAGAGAGTTCTCCTTGAGGGTCATAATCATCATGTTCCTAATGAGAACACGCCTTACATTTTCGGCGATCCGCGAGATGTGATTGAGGCGGGGAGACTTTCAGAGATGTGTTCTGCAATTCATGCGGAGCAAGCGCTTATTGCACTGGCTGCGTCTCTTGGGGTAACTCTTCTCGATTCTTCGATATATGTGACGACATTCCCTTGTCCTCTGTGCGCAAAGCTTATTGCTTACGCGGGCATATGTGAATGTTATTATATGGAAGGTCATTCATCGCTTGATGGAGAAACGGTATTGAAGAGTTTTGGAGTTGATATTATACATGTAAAAATGCCTATTTATACGGTTAGTGTCGACGAATAATGAGAAAAGTCCCGAACATTCGGGACTTGTTTTTTTTATCCAATCGGAAATTCTACCGTGAGAGCCTTCCCTTTTTCTGTTTTGGGTACAATAAGGTGAGCATGTATGTGGCAAACACTTGCGCCCGTGTAAGTCGTCTCCCCGAAGCGCATTGCAAGTGCCCCGCCTTTTAGTTCAAATTCCTGAACTGCCCATGTTCCCAATATGTAAATATGCATAAGATCTTCCGAGGTGATCTCGTGAAGTTCTTCTTTGTGAATTCTGTCGATAATGACAAAATGATGTCCTGCGTTTTTATATGGCCAGCTATTTCTTGTAATAAACCATTCGCCTGAGGTCTTTAGGATCGGATTTTTATGATATTTGAAATTGTGAGGGCAGAACGGACATTCTCCTATTGCTGCAATTGTTTTGATAATGTGTCTATATTCTCCTTTCCGAGCATTCTTTGTGTCTACGATTTTTTTCTTCATTTATCTTTCCTGAATCGTATCGAGAATTTTTATGAGGTGTCGCTTTAATGTATCTTGAATGAGTTTCGAGGTCGAAGTATTTTCAGCCTGCCTCGGTAATACAATGACTTCTTTGGAATATTGCTTAATATCTTCAAGCTGTGCTTCTGGATAGCTGTCTTCGACTGCGATAAAGACATCTGGCCTCACTTTTTTAATGAGCCCATACTGCCACTTTCCGACATCGTCAGTATCGTCCACGGCAGTTACTAAGTCAATGCACGATTGATAGCTTAACATTTCAAGACGCTCGCCTTCAGGAATAATGGGGCGGAGCGGGCCTTTATAATATTTAATTGAACGATCAGTATCTGCTCCTACGACAAGCACATCGCCAAAACTTTTTGCTTTATTTAGATAACGAACATGGCCTATATGAAGCAGATCCCATGAGCCGATGGTGACTACTATTTTATATCCAAGCGCGCGTAACGCTTCAGTGACGCCGGCGAGCTTGTCATAGTCGGCAACAATTTTATTAGTGAGCTTTTGAGAGTCTCTAAAAATTTCCATATGGATTTATCGTACATTCTAAAAAACAAGAGTCAATATGATAATTTTGAATAGTGAATGTGGAATTTGGAATAGGGAATATATATAATAATGTATATATGGATATAAACATTGGAGGTAAGTACCATCATTTTAAAGGAGGAGAGTATAAAGTTATAGGGATTGCGAAG
The DNA here is from genome assembly GCA_001818015.1 of Candidatus Harrisonbacteria bacterium RIFOXYD1_FULL_40_9. Lineage (GTDB taxonomy): Bacteria > Patescibacteriota > Minisyncoccia > UBA6257 > XYD1-FULL-40-9 > XYD1-FULL-40-9. Next base: position 2,614 of record MHJO01000030.1, read on the forward strand.
CATAGCGAAACCCTTGAGGAAATGGTAGTCTATGAATCGCTTGATCGAGCTCATTTATGGGTAAGGCCGAAAGCAATGTTTCTTGATGTTATTGAAAGAGATGGGAAAACAATGACTCGATTTACGGAATTATGAAAAAAGACACATCATGGGACAATGTGGCATCGTGGTATGACACATTGCTTGAGGATAAAGAAGCTACGTATCAAGGTAGGGTGATTTTGCCTAATCTCTTGCGGCTTCTTGATATCAAGAAAGGGGATACTGTACTCGATATCGCGTGCGGGCCAGGATTTTTTGCACACGAAATAGAGAAGAAAGGAGCGCGTGTAATAGGAGTGGATTTATCACCAAAACTTATTTCTCGTGCAAAAACAATGTATGGGGATTCGATTGAATTTCGTATTGCACCCGCTCATGAAGTTCTATTTGTAAAGGACAAATCAGTTGATAGCGTCATTATCGTTCTTGCGATTCAAAATATCGAAGATATACACGCGGTATTTAAGGAGTGTGCGAGAGTTTTAAAACCGAAGGGACGTTTGTATCTTGTATTGAATCATCCCGCATTTCGAGTGCCAAAGGAGAGTAGTTGGGGTTTCGATAATGAAACCAAGGTTCAGTATCGAAGAGTGAATAGATATCTTTCCGAGCAAAAAAGTAAAATTCAGATGCATCCGGGGGATAAGTCTCATGAATACACCATTTCATTTCATCGTCCTTTGCAGTCATATGTAAAAAGTTTAGGAAAGCAAAGGCTTTATATAAGGAGACTCGAGGAATGGGTTTCTGATAAAATAAGTGAACCGGGTCCTCATGCGGATGCAGAAAATCGAGCACGTGGAGAATTTCCACTTTTTATGTGCATAGAGGCGATTAATGTGATATAGTTAAGGACATCAAGGATTAAGCCTTGATGCAGTTAATTTACTCATTGATGTCTTTTTTAAAGCAAAAGAAAGGTACTCCGCGAGTCCTTTTCATAACTTCTGAAGCAGCTCCTTTTGTGAAGGCAGGTGGTCTTGGCGAGGTTATGTTTTCTTTGCCTCGAGCGCTTCGAACGCTTGGATATGATGTGAGACTTATGTTGCCCTTGTATGCAGGTGTGAATAAGAATGATTATGTACTCGAGATGGAATACGAAGGGCTCAGTGTTCCTACTGATAGCACCGAAGAGAATCAACCGGATCGTCTTTTATGCAATGTTAAGAAATTTGTCTCTTCTGATGATTTAGAAGATGCTCCGGTATTTACGTATTTCCTCGAAAATGAGGAATATTACGAGAAGCGCGCAAATGTCTATGGATATGCCGATGATGCAGTCAGGTGGGCGCTTCTCTCTCGAGGAACATTAGAATATTTTAGGAATTCTAGTGATTGGATACCTGACGTGATTGTATCTTCTGATTGGCAGACAGGATTCGTTCCCAATTATTTGCGTACTACCTACAAGGATGACCCACGATTAAATAAAATCGCAAGTCTTTTTTCTATACACAATCTTTATTACCAAGGGATGTTTAATCATCATTTTGTGAACGAAATGGATTTTGATGATGGCCAATCACCTATTCCCTCCTTCTTTAATCCGAGACTTCTGAAAATTAATATGATGAGACGAGGCATTATGTATGCAGATGTTATTAATACTGTTTCAGAAAACTACGCAAAAGAAATACTTACTTCTCAATATGGTGAATTACTTGATGATCTACTTAAAGAACGAAGGCCGCGTATTTATGGCGTGTTGAATGGTCTTGAC
>MHJO01000030.1:4482-4847 GCA_001818015.1 Candidatus Harrisonbacteria bacterium RIFOXYD1_FULL_40_9
TCTGCCTCCAGACGAAAAGAAGTTTGTTTTAAGTATTGTCTCGAGACTCGACGAGCAGAAAGGGTTTGATCTGCTTTTCTCGGTGATGGATTCAGTCCTTAAAGAGCTTCGTTTTCAATTAGTAGTTCTTGGATCAGGAGATGCTCGTTATATGGGATTTTTCAAGGGTCTTGAGGAGCGTTTTCCGCGGCAAGTTGCCACACATCTTACCTTTGACACCGAACTTCCTCATATTATTCGTGGGGGAAGCGATGCGGTGCTCATTCCTTCTAAATTCGAGCCATCAGGCCTTACTCAAATGGAAGCAATGCGTTATGGCGCAGTACCTATTGTAAGAAGAACAGGTGGTCTTGCTGATACAGTGG
>MHJO01000030.1:4915-13373 GCA_001818015.1 Candidatus Harrisonbacteria bacterium RIFOXYD1_FULL_40_9
ACTATTGCAATTACGCGTGCACTTGAAAATTATGGCCATAAAAAAGTGTGGGCTGGAATTCAAAAGCGTGGCATGGAAAAGGATTTTTCATGGGAGAACTCCGCAAAGAAATATGCCGATCTTTTTAAGAAGGCACTCGAGTTTAGGAGACGTGAGCGCGAAGAATTAAAATAAACACACTATGTACTTATCAAGCTTTTTGCATATTTATCAACCTCCAACCCAAAAAGAGTTGTGGGTGAGGCGCATTACCGATGAATCGTATAGAAAAGTATTTAAAGGGCTTCGTGAAATTGAGCGTGGAAGACTTACCTTAAATATCAATGGTATTCTTTGTGAGCTTTTAGAAAAATATGGCGGTCATGATGTTATTCAGTCTATTAAGGAGCTTGTCGATCGAGGTCAGATTGAACTTACGGGAAGTGCAAAGTATCATGCATTTTTGCCTAAATTAAGCGAAGCAGAGATCGAGCGACAAATTTATTTGAATGAAGCAACGCTCAATAAGTATTTTGGAGCCAATTGGAAAAAAGGAGGATTTTTCTCTCCCGAGATGGCGTATTCTTTTAATATTGCAAAGGTAGCAAAAAGAATGGGGTATAAGTGGATGATTGTTGACGAGCTTGCTTTTCCAAAAGGACATGCATTTTCCCCAAATCGGATTTATCAAATAGAAGGACTTGATGATTTTGGCGTATTTTTTAGGGAAAGAGGAGTATCTTTTAAGATTCTTTCCGCTCAAATTGGCGCAGTGAATACGCTTGTGCGTTTCTTGGGCGATCGTGTGCACAAAAATGAATATGCGGTAACTGCTATGGATGGTGAAACATTCGGCCATCATAGACCAGGGCTTGAGATGCTCCTTTTCGAACTATGCAAAGAGCCGAGTATTACGCCTGCAACACTTGGAGATCTTTATCAATTTTTTAAAGATAGGGAAAAAGTTGCAGTTCGAGATTCAACGTGGGCTTCAACTGCGAAGGATCTCGATAAGGGTCTCTCGTATGTGCGCTGGGATAATAAAGAAAATAAAATTCAAGCATGGCAATGGGAACTTACTGATCTTGCAGTAAAAATTGTCGAGAAATCAAAAAAGCAAGAAGGTGAAGAATATGAAAAAGCTCGACATTTACTCGATGAGGCGCTTCATTCAGACCAATATTGGTGGGCATCAGCGCGACCATGGTGGAGCTTGGAAATGATCGAGCGAGGCGCTTTCGAGCTTCGGAGAGTTATTGAAAGTGCGCCTTCTTCAACTACAAAAGACAAGAAACACGCGTTCGAGCTTTATAGTAATATTATGTTTGAAGGCTTTGAGTGGCAAAGGTCCGGATACGTGGATCAAATTTCGCGACAAGAAGATGAAGAAAGAATTGAACGGCTCGATGAAAAAGAGAAAATGTTTGTTACGAGAGAAGAATATGAGGAAATGATTAAGACATTAAAGCATCAAATGAAAATTGCTGCTGATGCAGAAGAGTATCATCGTGCTTCGATGATTAAGGATAGAATACGTGAATTACAGGAAGAGATGGAAGAACAAACCGCGAAACAGGAAACTAAAGGTATTGTTTTGTAATATACGAACTTCATTTTTGTGAAGTGTGTGGTATAGTGTTTTTGTTTCCTAAAAACATACGCTCTCATCGTCTAGTGGCCTAGGACATCGCCCTCTCACGGCGGAAACATGGGTTCGAGTCCCATTGAGAGCACAAGGGATTAATTATGCTCTTATTTAGTTTCTATGGCAAATAACGTTGCTGCATTTTTGTAAAAAATACATTCGAGGTCTTTTTTAGAAAAACCAAGATTTTTTGTGAACTCTATGTATTGCTTCATGTCAGAGAGGGGCCAATCGGTACCGAAAAGTAATTTCTCAGGAGATGCATCAAGGGCGAGTTCTTGGATTCTTCTCTGCATTAATTTTCCGTAAGAGCTATTGAGTTTTTGAAGTACTACAAGCCCCGAAATATCGGCATATACATTTTTGTTTTTATATATCACTTCTGCGCAGTCAGTAGTCCATGGATTGCCAACGTGAGCAATAATAATTTTTAAATCAGGAAATTTATAGGCAAGTTCGTCGAAATGAAGCGGGTGGGAATATTTCACTCGAGCCTGATTTTTTGTACTATATGTATCTCCGGAATGGAAAAGAACAGGCGCATTATGCTTAATGCATAATTTATAAAGAGGAGCGACAATGTCGTCTTCTGGATAAAAATGCTGGTATCCAGGATAGAGCTTTATTCCTTTAATTAACTTTTTTTCAAGTAAGTAATTGAGTCGATCAAGGTGTGCTTTTGTGTGATTTGTTACATTTAAAGATCCTAATACGTGCATGTTCTTAAAATCTTTTGCAAGTTCAATAAGTGCTTCCACATCAGGCGCGCCAAATTCCGTATCGTCATGCTCAAAATAAGGCAACACACATACATGATCGACGCCGGAAGACTTCATTTCGTCCCGAAGTCTTTCGATAATTTGTTTAAAAGAAAGAGAGGGGAGATCAGTATTTGGAATCTTTACAATGTGAGTATGGGAATCGATAATCATATCGTTTTAATCTAGCATTTTCTAGATTTTGCTTCAATTATGTTATGTTGCAAGAAGTGCGTGTGTGGAGGATATGTTGGATTTGGATGATGAATAAAAATAGCCGTCTCTAGAGGCGGCTCAATTTATAAATGTTTAAAATTATGAAACAATATACACAAGAAATTATTGAGAAATTCGGTACTTTGAGTAAAAAAGTGGCTACTCATTATGTAGTTATTGGAGAGGAGTTAGGATTTTCAGAACAAGAAATAGAAGATCTCTCCATTGCTGGTGCGATTATGGGGTACGAAATCCATCAAAAGAAAAAAGATGAAAAATGTAGAAAAAAATATAAAATTGCTCCATATCTTACATGGTGGATGCGTTACTCTGTACATAAAGCATTTTCAGGAAAAATTCTAGAAATGGCAATGAGTGAAAAGGAAAAAGCTGATAAAATTTTGCTTGCATTATTGGATGAATAAGGTATTTCTTGACTTTTCTCTGTAATTTCTCTTATACTAATCTTTATGTTAGCGATTAAGTTCAAAAAGATAGGCAAAAAGCACCAAGCCACATTTCGTCTCGTGGTTATTCCAAGGCGTTCGAAGTTAAATGGAAGATTTGTGGAGGATATTGGCTGGTACAATCCTCATTCGAAAAAGTCAGAAATTGACGTAGCTCGAGTGAAATATTGGATTGGAGTGGGTGCACAAACGACTCCTACTGTTCATAATCTTCTTGTGTCTCAAAAAATAGTGGAAGGCAAGAAGATCCCTGTTCATGTATTAAAGCCAAAAAAGACCAAAGAGAAAGCCTAGAAAGAAGCTTTTTTCTATTGACGAGAAGACGCATGGAATGTATAGTATGAATAATTTCAGAAAGGTCGGAGTGGCTTGCCCTGATATTATGAAAGGGAGAGCTGAATCTCAGATTGCAAAAGAATTTAAATATGGAAAAATCACTAGACAAGGATTTCTTGGAATTCGTAGTAAAGTCTATTGTTGATCATCCCGACGACGTAAAAGTCGAAAGAAAGGTTGATGAAATGGGAGTATTACTCTCGCTTCGTGTCAATCCTCAGGATATGGGACAGATTGTGGGTCGTCAGGGGGCAACAGCAAAAGCGATCCGATCGTTGCTCCGCATTGTTGGCATTAAGAACAATGCTCGTGTAAATCTCAAGATCGAGGAACCAGAGGGAGGACGAGGACCACGCATGGCAGAGTCTATGTAATGTAGTCTCTGTGTAAATAAAAAATCCCCGCTTCGGGGATTTTTTATTTTGGTGAGAACTGGAACTTCGCGTTACAATTAATACCATATGAATCAAGAATATCTGGTCGTGGATCGGCGAAGAAGCAGAAGAAGACTTAGAATCATGTTTTTAGGTGTCTTTCTTTTTTTAGGGTTATTTTTTATTGTAGTCACTCGTTTTGTGAATGATTATTTTGATGTAAGAACTATTACCACGGAAGGTAACGAGAGGGTATCTGAAGAAGCGGTTCATGCTCGTGTTGCTTATTTCGTTTCGAAGAATATTAATTCGAGTTTTTTTGGAAAATTATTTGGAGCATACAATATGGCGTATATGCATTCTATCGATTGGAAAGATTTGCAAAAAGAGGATACTCGGTTTCTCTATACGAGTGCGTCGCTTAATATACTCAACCACTCTCTTCGTGTGGAAATCAAAGAAAGGGAGCCTTTTGGAGTATGGTGTGGAGGCGATGAAAAATGTTTTTGGTTTGATAAAGAAGGAAGGCTTGTGAGTGAAGCGCCAATAGTGCAAGGGTTTCTCATTACCCGCATAGAAGACTCTTCGCTACGGGAATTAAATTTAGGAGATCTCATCATTGAGGGTCCTGTATTTATGGAGCATATAATGGGAATTATTGAGTTTATAAAAGAAATGCCTATTCCTGCGGATGCGATTCGAGTTGAAAATAATAATGATCGAGAAGTGAAGGTACGATTTTGGGATACGCCACAGCATTCTTTTGATATATATTTTAGTCTCGAGACTCATCCGCGGTGGGCACGCGATGTTATTCTTTCTCTGCTTAAAAATGGAGAATTAAAAAATGCAGAGTACGTAGATTTAAGAATAAAGAACAGAGTGTATTATAAATAGGATGAATTTAGGAATAGGGGTATAGAATTTGAAATATGGAACGAATATGTGTTGTGGATAACATAAAACGTAATTCCGTATTCCAGTATTCAAATTCTATTTTGTATGTTATTCACTAAGTAGTTCGTTTATATGAGCGGAGGATTGCATGTTCTTGTCTTGTGTGAAGAAATTAAAGGATCGCTTTGAGCTCGGGCCTGTGCTGTGGAAATGTTTTTTAGGACAAATAATAACTACGATTATTGGATGCTTTGCTCTTTATTTTTCTACCGATGGACGTGTATTTTTTGCATATTCTTTTATCTTGGCGGCATTATTTATTTGTATACTCTTTTTTCTTCTCGTCATTCTCTTTATTATCTCGAGTAGTAGTTATGCGTGGATATCTTGTGTTCATATAGCTACTGATTTCATTATTCTTCAAAGTGGGATGTGTGTAGTTGTGGTGGGGATTGCAGGTATATATGTGCCACTTTTCCCTTATATGCAATTTATTGGTATTGGGTTTTTTATAATAGGAACGATGTGCATTGATGTCTACTATTATAGCCTTTTAAGAAAATCTCTTTGGGATTTTCGACTCAAGTATTAGAGTATGATACATATTCCTCGAGTACACACTCGGGGTTTTTCATTTCGTCATTTTAAGGTATGATCCTCTAAGTTATGAAGCAAGCTATCAGAAACTTTGTTATTATCGCTCATATTGATCATGGTAAGTCCACTCTTGCAGATCGGCTTTTAGAAATAACGGGCACTATTCCGGGACGAAGCATGAAGCCTCAATTTTTGGATCAGTTAGAGCTTGAGCGTGAACGTGGCATTACGATTAAGATGGCGCCTGTGCGTATGAATTACGTTTATAAAGGAGAATCTTATATATTGAATCTCATTGATACGCCGGGGCATCCTGATTTTTCATACGAGGTTTCGCGTGCACTTGCGGCAGTTGAGGGAGCAATCTTGCTTGTTGATGCGACTCAAGGCATTCAAGCTCAGACACTTGCAAATTTAAGGCTTGCAGAAAAAGCAGGATTAAAGATTGTTGGGGTTCTTAATAAAGTCGATCTTCGCTCGCATGATCTCGATCCCTTATTAAAAGAAGTTGCGGATCTTATTCATGTTTCTCCGTCTGAAATTTTTAAAGTCTCAGGGAAAACTGGGGTTGGGGTGGAAGAACTTTTGGGCGGCGTTATTGAACGCGTCCCCCCGCCTTATGTGGATATAAACGAATCGAAGAGATTTAGGGCCATGATATTCAATTCATTTTATGATGATCATCAAGGCATTATTGCATCGCTTCGAGTATTTTCTGGAACCATTAAAACTGAAGATGAAATTCGATTTGCAGCAACTCAATTTAGTGGAAAGGTCAAAATGGTTGGGCATTTTCTGCCTACAATGAAGGCTTCATCCGAGCTCAATCATGGAGAAATTGGATATCTCGTGATGGGACTTAAGGACCCAGAAAAAATTCGTATTGGAGATACAGTTATAAAAAGAGACGAAAAAACAGAACCACTTCCGGGATACAAGGAACCGAAGCCTGTTGTGTTCGTATCATTCTATCCCGAGGATGCGGGAGAATATGATGAATTGCGAACTGCAATTAGTCGCTTAAGGCTTAGTGATTCTTCATTTCAGGTAGAGCCTGATTATAATGAAGTACTGGGACGGGGATATCGCTTGGGGTTTTTAGGTAGGCTTCACTTTGAGGTAACTGCCGAGAGACTTTTGAAAGAATTTGATCTTCAAGTGACAAATAGTTTTCCTTCGGTGGCATATCGTGTAAAGATGAAAAACGACAAAGAAGTAGAAGTTCGAAATCCAAAAGATTTTTCCGAAGACAATAGTGGTGTTTTTGAGCCTATCGTCGCAATTGAGATATTAACTCCACTTGTGCACATGGGGCGGGTAATGCAATTAAAGGAAATGTTTCGTTGGAGAAATGTATCAAATGAATTACATGATAATCGTGCCATTATTAAAGCGGAAATGCCCCTCGCTGAACTTATTAGCGACTTTGATGATCGTCTTCGATCTGCTTCTGAGGGATATGCGTCGTTTAGTTATGAATTTACAGAATGGCAGTCCCTTGAGGCGAATAAAGTGGAAGTGCTTGTAAATGACGAGATCGTTCCCGGGCTTACTCGTATAATTCCAAAAGAACGCGTTATGAGAGAGTCGCGTATTATTGCGCTTCGATTAAAGGATCTTTTGCCGAAACAGCAATTTGCGCAGGCAATTCAAGTAAAAGCCGGAGGAAGAATTCTTGCGCGTGAGACAATTTCTGCACTGCGAAAAGATGTTACGGGGTATCTCTATGGTGGAGATAGAACACGCAAAATGAAATTATGGAAAAAACAAAAAGAAGGGAAGGAGAGATTAAAGCAGATTGGAAAAGTAAGAATATCTCCAGAGGTATTTAATCAGCTCTTGAAGAGTGATGCTGAATAATTAAAGAAAGAGTACAATGGATGTATGAGGATTGTATTTGGTTTATTGCTTATCATTAGTATCGGATTTTTAGGAGTAAAAATATACGCATTTAATACTGAAAGAGTTTTACAAAAAGAGAAATTGGGTATATTAAATGCCGAGATCGATAAAGGAATAAGTGAAAATGAGAGCCTTAAGGCTGATATTCAGTATTTTATGAATCCGTACAATCTTGAGAAAGAGTTGCGTTCGAAATTTAACTATAAGAAATCAGAAGAGAAAATGATTATTGTAGTTCCTGATCAATGAGGGGGCACTATCCTTTGTGGAAAAGAATAATGGATGTCATTGGAGCATTATGCGGCATTCTTTGTATCGTGCCATTCTTTCCTTTTATCGCATTTGCAATAAAATGGGAAAGTTCCGGGCCAGTTATTGTGGGACTCGATCGTATCAGTGCAGGAAGAGTGATTAAGGTGTACAAATTTCGTTCGATGATTAATGGCGCGCATGCGCAAAAAAAAGAATTTCAGGCTTTGAATGAGCGTAATGATGGCCCCTTTTTTAAAATTGCAAAGGATCCTCGAGTAACTCGTATAGGTAGGATATTGAGAAGATTTCGCATTGATGAATTCCCGCAACTTTTAAATGTTTTAAAAGGAGAGCTTGCGCTTGTTGGGCCACGGCCGCATGAACCGGAGGAGGTTCAGCATTATCCATTACATTATTGGACTATCACGAATTCACGCGCGGGAGTAACGGGGTTAAGTCAGGTGAATGGCGCATCATTACTTCCTTATATTAAAGAGTTGGAGTTTGATGAGTGGTATGTAGGGCATTTTTCTTTTTTATTGGATATGAAAATTGTTTTTAAAACATTAAAAATTATTTTTTTCGATCCAAGTGCGGTGTAATCGGATGTGTATAGTGGGTATAGTATGATGCATTATGGACTGAGATATAAAAACTGTAGATTCATCATACATAATATTCTATACTCCTTTTCTATATTCCACATTCTAGTGTTTTATGCTACTACATATGTAGATCGTTGAGTTTTCTTGGAGGCCAAGAGATGAGTTTTAGTAGTAAAAAAGCTGAACGTGAATTTTATACAAAAATTGCATTGAAGAAATTAAGGCTTTGTCGAAAAACTCAGAATGAAGAGTGGAGTGCTCGTGAATTTGTGAAAAATTTCCTTGAATTAAATAACCTTGTTCTTGTGTATTGCTTAGATTACGCAAAAGACTTATGCATAAATCCTCTTGAGTTTCAGGCTTTTCATATGCTTGCTAAGGAAAAATCTGATGAAATCAAAAAGCAGGCACGTATTGAGGCATTGTTTAA
>MHJO01000030.1:13400-17876 GCA_001818015.1 Candidatus Harrisonbacteria bacterium RIFOXYD1_FULL_40_9
AGAAGTAGAAAAAGAAGTCCCGCTTCAACTCGCGGGACTTTTTCATTGGTGACAAATTCTTTATTTTTTTAAATTCAAAAAGAAAGGGCGTCGAACCGAAGTTCAACGCCCTTAATAGTTCTCGACAACTAGAGCAAGCTCATGCCCCAGTAGTCATGGTAGCCCCTCGACCCCACAATGTAAGTTCCTGGAAGTCGAAATATGACTTCCTCTCGACCATTGAATTGAGAAAAATTGTTATTCTCCACACGGTTTATGTAGAAGACTCCGGCTTCGAAGTCGTCCATGCCTTCTCCACGTCCACCCCTAAATATGGCTTTTAAATATGTCCTGCTTAGCGCACGCTTCAGGGTTGGAATGAGGCGTTTTGGGTAGACGCCTCCATAGCTCATGAACCACACTGGCTTTTCTTCTTGCCATATAGTGGTCGTCCCAATTGATTTATTGGAATCAGGATTAACACACCATCGATCGATAAGAAGAAAGTCGCCATCTTCATAGCGAATTTCCTTGTGTTGCGGCATATCAAGGACTTTGGTTTTTGTTATTTTCTCGACAGCGTAACCCATCTGCATTGCCTTGAAAAAGAACGATTGAACTTGTGTTATGTCTATCGGACACTCCTTTCTGGTTGACATAATTCAGTTGAATTATTTTACCACGAAACATTTTTGAAGTCTAGAGTAATAAAAAATCAGCATTTCTGCTGAAATTATCCCAAAAGATCCTATAATTAAAATTTTTCTTTTCCTCAAATTCCTGCTTATTAATTTCGCCCTTGGCGTATCGTTCTTTTAAAACCTCAAGCGCGGATTTTTCGTGATTATTATTACCACAAGATTGGCTTATAAGCCATTTGATAATCGCGACAATTCTCGCGATTATCAAGACCCCCCATAGAATCATAAAAATCCAGCCGAAACCGCCAAAAGCCGTAAGTCCAAAGTTCATCATAGAATTATTTGATTGATTAAAGTCAAAGGGAGACGACCACCTTCCCATCATTGATTTCATAAATTCACTTAGCGGGTCTGTCGCCAAATGCCATTTTAACTGCAATTTTCATCTTTCGGCAAAAATCGCTTCAAAATTTTTTGGCTTAATTTACAATTAAACCGCAAAACTTGTTCAGCGGTTTTTGCTCTAAATCTAAAAACTTCGTTCTAAAAGCGCATTCGGCGACAGACTCTTAGTAGATACAGCTATAAAAAAAGTTTCCATATTATAATTTTTTATTGTAATATTTCTAAAAATTTCTTTCATTTTTTCTGGGATATTTTTGGAAGAATCCCACGCCGCAAATTTTGAGTAAATTCGTCTGACAAGCGGATTCAGAATTTTTAAAAATCCAGTAAAAAGACGAGCATCGCAAACAACCAATTTTCCTCCGGGGCGAAGAACATCATAACATCGTTGAAGCGCCTTTTCCCAATCAGGGATGGCGCTGATGCCAAGCACGCTTAGAACGCCATCAAAGCCATTTTTGTTTATTTCTAACCGCGCCGCGTCCCCATGGACTAATTTTACATTTTCCCAATTATTTCGTTCGCATAATTGCTTCGCGGCAACAAGCATCTCTTGGCTATAATCAAAACCAAGAATAAAACCGCCCTTGCCTACGGCTTCAACTAAGTAAGGAAAATTTCTCCCCGAGCCGCAAGCGACTTCTAAAACTTTATCGCCTTTTTTTAACCCCATCTTTTCAACCGCTAGGCTTCTTATAGTTTTTGCCTTCCCCAAAAAGGTAATTGCATCCTGCGCGTTATAAAGAGAAGGGAACTTGCCCCAAAAAGAATAAACCCTTTTTACTTTTTCTAAATTCTTATCATTCAAATTGTTTGGCATAATTATTTATCCGAAAACTAAAACTTTATCCGAATTCTCTATCATTTTTAATAAACCGGACATTGTGGAAATGGGGCAAACTTTGCTTTCTTCTTTGCCGCGTAATTTCAAACAAGTACCGCAAGCGTAAATTTCGCCTTTCAATTTTTTGAATTCCGCCACTCTTGCAGAAATATCAAAATCCTTGTTATCGGAGACAGTGTCTAATTCCGAGCCTTCATTCATCAAAAAAATTTCCACTTGATGATTTTCTTTAAGCGCAGTAATTCCTAGACGGAATGTATTCCACGCGTGCTCGGGTTTATTTGATTGTAAGATAATGCCAAGTTTCATAAACTATTTTAAAATTTTTCTAATAATTTGCCGTTAAGTTCTATTTCGGTGCCCCCACTAGGAATCGAACCTAGATCAACTGCTTAAAAGGCAGCTGCTCTACCACTGAGCTATAGGGGCATTATCTTTAGCAGATAATCAATATTATTCTACTATCAAAAATAATGCAAAGTAAAGTTTGTCATTTCTTGTTTCGAGTCTTAGAGTAGTGTTTACTAAGTATTTAGGGGAGTATTCCATGGTGCACTTCTTGTTCTTTGTTAACTAATGGAGGATTTAATGGCTTCTCGTGATTTTCGAGAATTGCTTGCAAATGCATGGGCGGCAAAGAAATTCGTATGCGTGGGGCTTGATACTGATTTTGAAAAAATCCCTGAATCTTTTAAAGCCAAGAATCATCATTCTTCAATCGGGCAAGTGATCTATGCCTATAACGAGAAGATCATAGAAGCAACATATGATCTTGTGGGTGCCTACAAGATCAATCTTGCATTTTATAGCGAACATGGTCGTAGTGGCACAATTGCATTGCGTAATACCGTGATGTACATCCTCGCAAGAGCTCCTCATGCACTTATTATTCTTGATGCGAAATATGCTGATATTGGTAATACAAATAAAGGATATGTGCGTACTGCTTTTAATGTGTTCCATGCAGATGCCGTTACAGTGAATCCTTATTTTGGAGAAGAAGCGCTTGGGCCATTTTTGGCACACAAAAATAAGCTTATTATTATTTTATGCCGGACCTCGAATTCTGGTGGTCGTGAATTTCAGGATCGATTGATTGCGCTTGGCGATCATGAACTCGAAGTAATATGTAAGAATGCGAGTCTTAAAAAATCACTTTTTGGAGAAGAAGCACCGCATCATGTGCATCTATACGAATACGTTGCTTTGCGAGTATGGAGATATTGGAATAATTACGGTAATTGTGGGCTTGTGGTGGGAGCAACGTGTCCGAATGAACTCGAGAGAGTACGACAAATTGTCCCTGGTGTTCCTCTTCTTGTGCCCGGTATTGGAGCGCAGGGTGCAGAGATAGAGATTGTAGTTCGTGGCGCGATTACGAATGAGAAGCAGGGCGCACTGTTTAATGTATCGCGATCAGTAATCTTCGCTTCGAATGATGAGAACTTCGCTTCGGCGGCTCGTGCTGAAGTTATGCGACTTAATTCAATTATTGGAAGAGTGCTCGAATGTTGACGCCTATACAAAGAGAAAAGGATAGTATATGTGTGTTCGAGGCCGTATGGAGTGTCCATTTCTTGTGTTTCTTATGAAATGAGAATACAAAGTCTTCCGATATCGGGAGACTTTTCTATTTCTATTGAAATAATATTGTATTGGTTTATTCGAGAATTCCTACGAGAATTTTCATTACGAGAATACCCGCGATGAATAACAAAAGAATATGACTTAAATTATCGCGCTCACGAGTTCTGTAAATTTCAGGAATTATATCTGAAGCGGCGATATAGATAAACATTCCGGATGTTATTGCAAGAAGTATTCCAATAAAGGGCATAATGGATTCGCGAAACAAAAAAGTGAGAATAGCTCCTACGGTTGTCATGAGTGCGGAGGAGATGTTTGCTATAAATATATTCTTTTTTATCCATCCTGCTCTTAGCATAACTGCAAAATCACCAATTTCTTGTGGTATTTCATGGGCAGCAGTTGAAAGCGTTGTAATAATTCCTAGTGGTATCGAAATGAAAAACGTCGCTGCAATTGCTATTCCATCGAGAAAATTATGGAGAGAATCCCCAACAAGAAGCATAAGAGGAGTTTTTGAACCATGATGGTGTTCTCCGTGATGATGAAGCCTGAAGAATAGTCCTTCAATGATAAAGAATATAACAAATCCAATAAGTGACCACATGAATAACTCGTCTGTGCTTTCGAGTGCTTCATAGGCCTCGGGAAGAAGATCAAGAAACACCACTCCAAGGAGAGTGCCTGCGGCAAAACTCAAGAGATGTATAGAGAATTTTTCGGTAAGATCATCTCTTTTAAGAAGAACGAAGCCTCCTATTAAGGAAAATATTCCTCCAATAAGTGAAAATACAACAATATACAAGAGTTCCATGGTTATTAGGAGTAAAGCATAAAGACTTTTAAGAATCTATAATGTGAATAATCGGTTGACGTCTACTCGTTTTTGTTGATAATCTAGAGTTAATGAATAAGCCTGATCGGAACGGAATAGTGCTTGCATGTATTCTTGTGCTTGCAGTAGGTGGAGTGATTTTTATATATCCTTATTCCATTGGTTCTGAATTAAGGCCGTGGCGG
>MHJO01000030.1:17908-19778 GCA_001818015.1 Candidatus Harrisonbacteria bacterium RIFOXYD1_FULL_40_9
TCAATACGAAATTGATATGGCAAGAATAGCTGAGCAGGATCGAAATTCCGTTGCGGAGGGATTGAAGGACGTTATTGAGCGAAGAGTTAACTTATTTGGTGTGAGCGAGCCTCAAATCTACATTTCAAAAAGTGAGGGTCGCTATAGACTTGTGGCGGAGCTCGCAGGTATTCGTGACGTGAACGAAGCAATTAAAGAGATTGGCGCAACTCCATTACTTGATTTTCGGGAGGTAGAAGTTAAAGAAACCGCATCCACATCTTCTTTGTCGGCAGATGATCTTCGATTTACTCCCACTGCGCTTACTGGTCGGTTTGTGACCGGAGCTCAGCTCGCATTTAATCCTACTACTGGCTTTCCTGAGGTTACGCTTCAGTTCAACAAAGATGGCGAAAAACTTTTTGAAGCTCTTACTGAAAAAAACATAGGAAAGCCTCTTGCGATTTTTCTTGATAACGAGCCTATTTCAATGCCGATCGTTCAAGCAAAAATTCCCGGAGGTAAGGCTCAGATTTCGGGTAAGTTTACTATTGAAGAAGCACGTACTCTTGTGGAGCGTTTAAATGCCGGAGCGCTTCCTGCGCCCATTACACTCATAAGCCAACAAACGATTGGTGCGACTCTTGGCCTTTCATCGCTTAGAAATATTATTACTGCAGGCGTGATCGGGACATTGATCGTTGCATTATTTATGATTGGTTATTACCGACTTCTCGGTTTTTTCGCTGCTATCGCGCTCTTTATTTATATTATCTTTACGCTTTTTATTTTTAAAGCAATTCCTATTACTATGACGCTTTCAGGTATTGCGGGCTTTATCCTTTCGATCGGTATGGCTGTTGATGCAAATATTCTTATCTTTGAACGCGTAAAAGAAGAGCTAAAACGCGGAATGAGTCGAGTGAATGCATTAAAAGAAGGATTCAGCCGTGCATGGCCTTCTATCCGTGATTCAAATATAAGCACGATGATCACTGCATTTATTCTTTATTCATTCACGTCGAGTTTCGTGAAGGGATTTGCTCTTACTCTTTTTATCGGAGTGCTTGTGAGTATGTTTAGCGCAATCACCATCACAAGAACTTTATTAAATGTATTTATTAAAGAAAAACAATAATTCTTATGCTTAATATCGTAGGACACAAAAAAGTCTTTTTCATAATCTCGGGATTACTCATAATTTTTGCAGTAATTACAATTATTGTCCTCGGTTTTAAGTCCGGTATTGATCTTAAGGGGGGCACTGAGTGGCAATTTGTATTTGAGCGCGAAGGAGTGGAGAAAAGCGCAGTTGAAAAAGTTTTCGAAGGAAAAGACGTAACTATACTTTCGCGCGATGTTGATGATACGCATACATTTCTTGTCCGATCAGTGTTCTTCGAAGAAAAAGATCATGTAGCATATGCGGGTATATTAAAAGAACAGTTTGGTCCATTCGAAGAGTTGCGTTTCGAAAGCATTGGGCCTGCGGTTGGCAGAGAATTGCAGGAGAAAGCATTATGGGCAATTGTGTTCGTGCTTCTTGGTATATCATTCTATGTTGCATTTGCATTTCGGCGTGCATCGTGGCCTATTCGTTCTTGGAAATATGGTGTAGTCACCGTGCTCACATTATTTCATGACGTGCTTATACCTGCCGGATTTATTGCGATTATGGGAAAACTGAATGGTGTTGAGGTGGATGTGAATTTCATTGTGGCGATCCTTGTTATTATGGGTTTTTCGGTGCACGATACCATTGTTGTGTTTGATAGAATCAGAGAAAATCTTAAATTTGTAAAAGAGGTGAAGAGTTATAAAAAAGATGAGGCTGCGAGCGCAACGGATTTTGCTTCAATCGTGAATCGAAGCGTTAATGAAACACTACCCC
>MHJO01000030.1:19793-19970 GCA_001818015.1 Candidatus Harrisonbacteria bacterium RIFOXYD1_FULL_40_9
CGCTTACGCTCGTTCTTATGCTACTTGCTCTCATATTCTTTGGTCCATACACACTTTACTACTTTGTGCTCGTTATTTTAATCGGAACTGTGATCGGAACATATTCTTCTATATTTATCGCGAGCACTCTTCTTGTTGCATGGCATTCATGGCAAAAGTACTAGAGGAGGCTTTGGG
>MHJO01000030.1:19986-22772 GCA_001818015.1 Candidatus Harrisonbacteria bacterium RIFOXYD1_FULL_40_9
TATTCTTTTTATTATACATTAATAACATATGAAATTAAGTCTCGACCAACTCATTAGTAACCTTTTAAATGGTCTTGATAGCCGTTCAAAAAACATTATGAAGCGGCGTTTTAATCTCACTCAGAACGGCTCTTCTGAGACACTTGCTTCGTTGGGGAAAGAACTTAACGTAACTCGTGAAAGAATCCGTCAAATAGAGGCCCAGTCACTTTCTAAAGTTAATGGACTTATTAATAATGGCGCAGGCCGTGAGTTTTTTGATGCGATCAAGGAACGCCTTAATTATTTTGGAGGTGTTCGTCGTATGCATGATCTTGCTCAGGACTTGGCTTTTCAATTTGCGAAAGGGGGAACTTCAAGCCAACTTTTTGTAAATCAGGTTCGATTTTTGGTTGAAGCTGCGGGTTCTCCAGCATACGCTCAAGAGAACAGCAACTTTCATGCTATGTGGTATGTGAATAGGGAGAGTCTCGAGAAATCTCGTGCATTTTGCAAGGCTCTTAAGGAGATCTTAGAGAAAAAGAAATCTGAGGTATTAGAGCAGGGTGGCTGGCATGGAATGTTTGCAGGCACTCTTAAGACTCATAAATTAAGTGAATATATTGGTCTTAATTTTCTTGCCACTTCAAAGAATTTTGCTGTAAATCCTTATGGAGATTTTGGATTAAGTCATTGGCCTTATATTAAGCCAAAGACAATGCGCGATAAGGCATATTTAGTTTTAAGAAAAGAGAATAAGCCATTGCATTTTGAGCATATTGCAGAGCGGATCAATATGATGAGCTTTGATCGTAAAACCGCTCATCCTCCTACTGTTCATAACGAACTTATTCGTGATAAGCGATTCGTGCTTGTAGGGCGTGGTATTTATGCTCTTAAAGAGCAGGGTTATTTCCCTGGCACTGCACGTGAAACACTCGTAAGACTCTTATCGAATAAGGGTCCAATGGATCGTAATTCTATCATGGACCTTGTTCTTTCTGAGCGTTTCTTGAAGCCAAATACAATATTTCTTAATTTGCAGAATCGTAAATATTTCAAACGTTTAAATGACGGGCGATACACCTTGGCGTAGAGCAAGAAAAAGCTTATTCTTAAGGAATGGAAATCATAAGCGGTATACTTGAGAGTATTCTCAGTGTTTTTAAGGCATTGTGGTGGATTATTACCCCAACCTTTCTTGTATTTGTTGTATGGGATTTATGGCTGATGTATATCAAGGGAGCATTTATCCGCGGCATTAAGTGGAAATTACTCGAGGTTCAGGTACCAAAAGAAGTGCTTCGAACTCCAAAAGCAATGGAGCAGATTTTTGCTGCGGTGCATTCGATGCTTTCCTCTATTACAAAACTTCGCGATAAATATTGGTATGGAAAAGTGCAACTTTGGACAAGTTTTGAAATAGTGGGGAACGCCGGAGGAATCCGTTTCTATGTAAGAGTCCCTGCTGATTTTCAACGACTAATAGAATCTGCTGTGTATTCTCAGTATCCCAATGCCGAAATTACTGAGGCTGAGGATTATGTGGCGATGCTTCCCTCGATAGTGCCAAACCAAGTGTATGATGTGTGGGGTGTTGATCTTTTTCTTGCAAAAGATTCCGGGTATCCTATCCGCACCTATTCTTATTTTGAAGAAAAAGAAGAAGAGCGGAGACTTGATCCTATCGCGGCACTAGGAGAGGTTATGTCTACGCTTAAAAATGATGAATCTGCGTGGATCCAGGTATTAATTCGTCCTATTGATGATTCATGGAAGAAGAAAGGGGAGGAGTTAATTAATAAACTTATCGGCAAGAAATCGATTCCAAAGAAAACTTCGTGGGAAAAATCATCTGATAGTTTTTGGATGTTTATTAAAAACCTTATATTCGCTCCAATTCAATCTCCTAATTGGGATGCGCCTGAGGAGCAAAAGCCTACGCCTTCTAATCTTTCTTCGCTTACATCAGGCCAACAAGATGTAATTAAAGCAGTGGATGGAAAAATATCTAAGCTCGGCTTTGAAGGCGCCGTGAGATTTGTGTATATTGATAGGCGAGATGCATTTACGCGAGCAAATATTGCGGCAGTGATGGGTTTTTTTAAACAATTTAATACCCAGAACTTAAATGCATTTAAGCCAAATGGAGATACTATAACTTCTGTAAACAAAGGTTTATTCAAAAAATGGAAAACTGCGGATCGCAAAAGAAAGATGTTTTCTGCAGCAATGTTGCGCATGATTCCGAGGCAGGTTTCTGTGTTTAATACCGAGGAGCTTGCCACAATCTATCATTATCCTGCAAGTTTTGTGGGCGCGCCTCAATTGCGTCGCATAGAAACAAAGCGTGGTGGTCCGCCTCCGGGATTGCCTACTGAGTAATTAGGTTTACTATATACTATAACTATGAATACCGATCTCGTTCTTTTTGGTCAAACTAATTTTAGGAATAAGCCAGTGCGTTTTGGTATTAAGACCGATGATAGACGCAGGCATATGTATGCAGTTGGAAAAACAGGCATGGGTAAAACAACTATGCTTGAGAATATGATTATTGCTGATATTCGTGCGGGCCGAGGACTTGGTTTTATTGACCCTCATGGTGAGTCTGCTGAGAAAATTTTAGACTTTATTCCCGAGGAGCGTCTTGATGACGTGATTTATTTCAATCCGAGCGATATCGATTTTCCTATTCCTTTTAATCCACTTGAGCAGGTAGGAACTGAACATCGCCATGTGGTTGCATCGGGTATTATGGGAGTATTCAAGAAAATTTGGCCTGACGTATGGTCGGCGCGTATGGA
>MHJO01000030.1:22796-27067 GCA_001818015.1 Candidatus Harrisonbacteria bacterium RIFOXYD1_FULL_40_9
TGCACTTCTCGAGTTTCCTGGCTCTACGCTTCTTGGCATTATGCGCATCCTTTCCGATAAGGAATATCGAAAGAGGGTTGTGGATAACTTAAAAGACCCAGTAGTAAAAAGTTTCTGGGTGAACGAATTTGCAAAATATACACAGAAATTAGAAACGGAGGCAACCGCCGCGATTCAAAACAAAGTTGGTCAATTTGTGACAAATCCTTTGATTCGTAACATTTTGGGTCAATCTCGTTCTTCTATAAATATGAGGAAATTTATGGATGAGGGAAAAATTTTGATTGTAAACTTATCAAAAGGAAAAATTGGAGAAGATAATTCTGCATTACTTGGTTCAATGATTATTACAAAAATCCAGCTTGCAGCAATGTCTCGTGCTGATATTTCCGAAGAGCAACGTCCTTATACAAAGGACTTCTTCCTCTATGTCGATGAGTTTCAAAATTTCGCAACAGATTCTTTTGCGAGTATTTTATCAGAGGCTCGTAAGTATCGTTTGTGCCTTATTCTTGCGCATCAATATATTGAGCAATTGAGCGAAAAGGTGAAGCCTGCAATTTTTGGCAACGTGGGAACTATAGTGACATTTAGAGTGGGTGCTGAAGATGCAGAATTTCTTGAAAAAGAATTCAGCCCTGAGTTTGTTGCCGCTGATATTGTAAATCTCAATAAGCAGAATATTTATGTGAAACTTATGATTGACGGAGCTGCATCCCGCCCATTTTCCGCACAGACACTACCTCCATTTCCAAAACCCGAGAAGGTCTACAAGGATGTGATTTTGGAAAATAGTAGAAGCACGTATGCAACTCCGAAGCGTGTAGTGGAGCAGGCTATTGCGAGCGAGTGGATCGGTGATGGCAAGGAAGCTGCCGAAGAACGGGTTGTGCGACGCGATGAGCAATCGCTTGGCAGTACTTTGGTGGGGAATGGAAGCGATGTGTCTCAATATGGAGGAGAACGACCCTTTAGGAAGCCTCTTAGAGAAAAAAAACCTGTAAGTAAGGTAAATATTGATGATTTACGAAAAGCGATCGAAGACTCGCTTACGAAATCTCAAGAAGAGAAAGATTCTTCAAAGCAATAGAGGCTTGATTTAGTTTTGTGCTTTTGTAACGCGTTCAACGTATGCTCCGAGTTCAGTATTTACTCGGATTATATCACCGCTATTAATAAATAAAGGAACTTGAACTTTTGCGCCTGTTTCAAGAAGCGCAGTTTTTACACCGCCTTGTGCGGTATTACCTCGTTCTCCGGGAGGAGTTTCTTTCACTTCCAACTCAACTTTTACTGGCACTTGAATGCTGATTATTTTTTCGTTGAATTTAAGCGCAACAACCTCACTATTCTGTTTTATAAATTCAATTGATGTCCCCAATTGTTCGCTTTGCAGAGAAAAGCGTTCTTTCGGATCTTTTGGATTAGAAAAAAAACATTCTCCTCTGTGATTATAGAGATATTTAAGTGGTTCTTTTATGATCTCAGCTTCCTCAAAAGTCTCATTCTGGTGGAAATTGCGTGTAATAATTTTCCCATTGATGAGGTTTTTCATTTTCACCTGAGCGACAGGTTTCCTTTGTTGCATTCTGAGAAAACTGAATTCAATGACTTGATAAGGGTCGTTTTCTAGGATGAATACAGTTCCTACTTTTAAGTCGTTATATGTAAGCATTGTTTTTATTCTTTCTGGATCAAAATCATATCACGATAATCTATGTCGTACAAGATTACGTGTTGTTCTATAATCAGATCTTTGAAGTGAAGGCTCATCTTTGATTATTACAATTTCTAGTAAACCATGTGCAATTCATTAATAATTTGAAAGACATAAACCAATATCTTTTATCATTAATGATAAGTACTGAGGCAGTCGTTATATGCCCGAGTTTCTGAATTATAAGTATCAATGAGTTTGCGTGTTTCACCGATAAGATTATTGTATTCATTGACAAGCATATTGTATTCTCTCACTTTCTCACTATATGCATTTCGGTCTTCTGTGGTTTCTTTCTCCTTAAGTAAGGCTTCTTTTTGCGCTTCTAGTGTTTCCTGTAAGCCAGTAAGAGAAGCATCATGTTGTTCGATGTACGTTCGTGTAAGTTCATTGGGATGAGGACAGAGCGATTGTGGGATGCCAAAAATTTGAACCGACATCCACGTGAGCCGTCCTTCGAATATGCTCCGTTTCGCGGCGACGCCAATTTCCGCATAAGTGGGTTTTAATATATTAGCTCGATGTCCTTCGCTCCCCATCCATGCCGCAACGAGCGCTTCCTCGTTTTTAAAATTTCCAAGCGCAAGATTTTCTCCTATAGAGATAAATTCATACCCTACTTCGCGTGCTATATCTCCAGCGCTTGTGCTAGAAGGAGAAATATGTGCAAAATATTGTCTTCTAAACATGTCCTCGATTTTTTTTGTTGCAATTAAATTAAGAGTCGCATTCTCCTGAAGAGGATCAAGGCCTTGATTTCTACGTTCCTTATTTGTCCATTCGATGATCTGAGGTGCAGTAAGAGTGGGATTGGGTATCTCGTTATGTGTTGCTCGAAGAGGAGTGGTGGAAATAGTCTTAGGAGTTTCGGTTGTTGTTTTGGTTGGAGTCTCGATACGTGTGGAGGGTTTTTGAAGGGGTTCTATTACTTCGGGATTGAGTGAGATGCGATGAATAACCCAATAAAGAGTATCTTTAATATTCTCAATGTCTTCTTTATAAAAATTCGCTATATTTGCGATAATTATAAGAAGAATAAGAGGTAAGATAAGAAATGGAGATTTGGCCATATTGTTTAGGGAATATAGAATATAGAATGAACGTGTATTATGGACAATATATAAAGTATAATGGGATGAATATTATTTTCGTTCCATGGCACATAATGCTTCATATATTATACTCGTAATTAATATTCTAAACTCCAATGCTCTCATTGCATATTTCGCATGTTTCGCATAATATCTTGCCATTTTGAAATACAGTAAATGCTTTTTTGAAAGACAATATGGAAATGAAATAACGAAGATCAGCGAGACGTCGCACGATCCATCCTTTATAGCCAGTAAGCGTGAATGGTCCAATGGAAGTAATCGCCCAACCTGATCCTATGGGAAGAGAATAGTATGGTTTTTTTGGTTTGTAATGAAGAATCGGAATTCGTTTAAGTTTATCGCCTATAACCGAGGCTACGAAATTCCCATCATGTACAGCAGTTTGAGCCATTCCGGAGAAAGGAGTTGATGCTCCATCTCCGATGACGAAAATATTATTATTGCCTTGTGCTTCAAGATATTCGTTTACAAGAACGCGTCCTTTTTGGTCGAATACAAATCCTTTTATTGTGCCATAAAAGGAATGCGGTTTTACTCCTGCGGTCCAAATAACAGTCTGCGTGTTCATTGAAACACCACGTGCTTCTAGTGTGTCAAGTTCTTCCTTAACCATGGGGCGGTTTGTGAATACATTAATTTGAAGTTCGTGGAGGCGTTTTTTAACAATTTCAGATGTTTCTTTGGGAAACATAGGAAGAATTCGAGAAGCGCCTTCTAGGATATCAATCGTGAGAAGATCACGAGAAATTCCGTGGTTTGTGCATAATGCGCGCGCATATTCTGAAAGTTCTCCTGCGAGTTCAATGCCAGTGGGTCCCCCTCCCACAATGACAAAATGAAGTGCGGAGACTTTTCTTGCAGGATCAGAAGTGGCTTTACACTCTTCAAAAAGTGTATGGAGGTGGTTCTTTAAAATAATAGCCTCTCGTACCGATTTAAATGTGAATGAATGTTTGCTAAGTCCGGGAATATTGAAATAGGCTGTTTCTGATCCAAGAGCAAGTATTGCGTAGTCAAACTGATATGTGCTACCTGATTCACCATGTGCGCGTCTTTTTTCTGGATCGAAGCTTATTATTGTATCGAGACAGAATTCGATTCTTTTCTCTTCGAAAATATCTCGAATCGGTATACATACCTCAAGAGGTGATTTTCCGGTTATTACTCGATAGAGTGTGGGGAGGTATTCAAAATGAGACTTGTTCGAAACAAGAGTGATTTTGAGATTGGGGATATGTTGCGCTTCGAGGTTAAGTGCAGTTTGTATTCCTCCAAATCCACCCCCGATAATAAGTGCTCGTGTTTCTTGGTGTAGCATTTGTATTTTAATTATAGAGTATCAGTGAGTAATGCAAAAATCATTGTATTGTAACGTAATGTCATTTATTTAATCAATATTTCACCTTTACATAGTATGATTTCATAAACGTGCAAAATAC
>MHJO01000031.1:0-3878 GCA_001818015.1 Candidatus Harrisonbacteria bacterium RIFOXYD1_FULL_40_9
ATGGTAATAAGGGTGTTATCTCGCAAGTCCGACCTATTGAAGATATGCCATATCTTGAAGATGGTACTCCTGTTGACGTGGTATTAAATCCGCTTGCTGTTGCATCCCGTATGAATTTAGGTCAAATTCTCGAGACTCATCTTGGGTGGGCAGCAAAGAAATTGGGATATCGTGCAGTTACCCCAGTGCTTTCTGGAGCAACTGAGGGACAAATCAAAGACGAGCTTGAGAAGGCTGGTTTGCCTCGAAGCGGACAAGTAATACTCTATGATGGCCGCACGGGAAAGCCATTTTTGAGACCAGTGACTGTGGGGTATATCTACATTATGAAGCTAAACCATCTTGTTCAGGACAAGATTCACATGCGCTCAACTGGCCCATATTCACTTATTACCCAGCAGCCACTTGGAGGTAAGGCTCAGCTTGGAGGACAGCGTTTTGGAGAAATGGAGGTGTGGGCTCTTGAAGGATATGGAGCAACGCATGCTCTTCAGGAAATGATCACTATTAAATCTGATGACACACTAGGACGATCAGCCGCATATGAATCAATTATTCGAGGAGAACCAATCAGAAATCCCAATATACCCGCGTCATTTAATGTTTTAATTAATGAACTAAAGGCACTTGGATTAAATATAGAAAAGGTCACTTTAGAGGGCGACAAAAAAGAAGAAGCCCAATAACACTATTATTAAACTTACACATCATGGAAGACTTTAGCGGACTTAAAATCAAAATCGCATCACCTCAAGAAATTCTTGCCTGGTCATATGGAGAGGTAACAAAGCCTGAAACGATTAACTATAGAACTCAGAAGCCTGAAAAGGATGGACTTTTTTCTGAGCGTATTTTTGGACCCACACGAGATTGGGAATGTTACTGCGGAAAATATCGTCGTATTCGATACAAAGGAGTTATTTGCGACAAGTGCGGTGTTGAGGTGACTCGATCTATCGTAAGGCGCGAACGTATGGGGCATATTAACCTTGCAACGCCTGTCGCTCATATATGGTTTTTAAAGAATTCCCCATCTCGACTTAGTCTAGTTCTTGATATCCCTCTTCTCCAGCTCGAGAAAGTTGTTTACTACAACTCATTTATTATTACCGACATAAATGAAGAAAATAAGAAGAGAGTGCTTGCTGAGGTAGATAAAGAATTTCGTGCGCGTAAAAAATCAGGCGAGGAGGAAGATCCAGAGAAATTAAAAGTTGCCACACAGAGAACACGACAAGGTTTGGAATCTTTGGAGGTTGGACAAGTAATTGATGATATAAGCTATAGCAATCTCGCGCGGAGATTTGCTGATGTATTTGAAGCGAAAACAGGCGCGGAAGCAATACGAACAATCCTCGAAAGGATTGACCTTGACAAGCTCGCACTTGATATTGAAAAAGAAATCAGAGACCAGCGTGTTCCTGAGCAGAAGGCATTGAAGCGTTTAAAGCTTGTGCGTTCGATGATCGCAAATTCGATTAGGCCCGAGTGGATGATTATGACGGTGCTTCCTATTCTTCCTCCGGATCTGCGACCAATGGTTGCGCTCGATGGAGGACGATACGCGACATCCGATCTAAATGATCTATATCGCCGTGTTATTAATCGCAATAATCGATTGAAGAAATTAATGGAGCTTGAAGCACCCGATGTTATTCTAACGAATGAAAAAAGAATGCTCCAGGAAGCTGTTGATGCGCTTATTGATAACTCCGCTCGGTTTGGAACTCAACAACTCTCGACTCAACATCGGCCTTTGCGATCTTTGGCTGATATGTTGAAAGGTAAGCAGGGACGTTTTCGTCAAAATCTTTTAGGAAAGCGTGTTGATTATTCAGGACGTTCAGTAATCGTAGTGGGGCAGGAGCTTAAACTTGATGAGTGCAGTCTTCCAAAGAAAATGGCTCTCGAGCTCTTTAGGCCTTTTGTGATCCACGAAATTTTGAAGCGCGAAATGGCGTTTAATATTAAGAATGCGAATCGTCTCATTGAAGAGGCTCCTCCAGAGGTATGGGCAATTCTTGAAGAGGTTATTTCAACTCGCAAAGTGCTTTTAAATCGTGCGCCAACTTTGCATCGCTTGGGTATCCAAGCCTTTAAACCTCTTCTTGTTGAAGATTTAGTAATTCGTATTCCACCAATGGTATGTCCTGCGTTTAATGCCGATTTTGATGGAGACCAGATGGCAGTTCATTTGCCTCTTACTGAAGAAGCTCAAAAGGAAGCTTCTCAACTTATGATCTCGAGTCATAATTTATTAAAACCTGCAAACGGCGAGCCTATTGCGGTTCCTACTCAGGATATCGTGCTTGGAATTTACTTCATTACCAATATCCGACCAAATGCAAAAGGTACTGGTAAATCATTTGTGAATGCGGAAGAGGCACTGCTTGCGTATGAATTTGGTGCTCTTGATATCAATGCGCTTGTCAAAATAGGCAATAAAGAAAATCGACTTGAGACGTCGTGTGGTCGAGTATTATTCAATCAAGTGTTGCCACAAGATTTCGGATTTATTAACGAGGCTCTTGATAAAAAGACTCTTACAAAGCTCGTTGGACGCCTTGTGAATCGTTATGGCCAAGAAATGACAAGTTCGATTTTGGATAAGATAAAAAAGATTGGATTCGAGAACGCTACAAAGTCCGGCATTACATGGGGAATGGACGACCTTATTACTCCTAAAGAGAAACAGGGCCTTATTAAGAAAGCTGAGGGAGAGGTGGCGTTAATTGAAAACCAATACACGGAGGGATTGCTGACTCTTGCCGAGCGACGTGCTCGTATTATTAGCGTATGGGAAAAAGTGAAGGCAGAGATTGCAAAAATAGTCCCGCAATCTCTTGATTTCTATAATTCAGTTCACATGATTATTGCCTCAGGTTCTCGAGGTTCGTGGTCTCAGCCTACTCAGATGATGGGTATGAAGGGGCTTGTAGTAAATCCTAATAACGAAATTATTGAGCTCCCAATTAAAGCATCATATAAGGAAGGCTTTAGTGTGCTCGAGTATTTCATTTCAAACCACGGAGCTCGAAAGGGTTCAACTGATACTGCGCTTAAGACTGCTTCTGCGGGATATCTTACCCGTAGACTTGTTGATGTATCTCAGGATTTGATAATAAGAGAAAATAATTGTCGAACCAAAGAAGGTATTGAAATTAATCGCATAGAGGGACAGAAGTATGGTCACAATTTTGGAAATAGACTTTTCTCTCGAGTCCCGCTTGAAGACATCAAAGAAGGCAACCATGTGCTTGCGAAGGCGCTTGAAGTCATTGACAGGCCAACAGCGGACCTTATTGATAAATCGAAAATTAATATAGCGAAGGTTCGATCGCCGATTACGTGCAAAACATTGTATGGTGTTTGTGTGCTTTGTTATGGATATGATCTTGGAAAAAATAAGTTAATCGAAGCAGGAGAGGCGGTGGGTATTGTTGCGGCGCAATCTATTGGCGAACCAGGAACTCAGCTTACGATGCGCACATTCCACACTGGTGGTATTGCAGGAGTTGATATTACTCATGGACTGCCTCGTATTGAAGAAATTTTTGAGTGTCGTGAGCCAAAAGGCAAGGCTATTATCTCTCCAATAGATGGATTCGTGATTGGCATTGAGGATAAGGAATTATCGCGCACGATACGGGTTAAAGTTATTGATGGCAAAAAGAAAGAAAAAGTGATTGAATATTCTACTCCCCGATTCACGACGTTATTCGTGAAAATTGGCGATACGATTAAAAAAGGAGACCAGCTTTGTGAGGGTCCCATTGACCCACGTGATATTTTCGCGCTTCGAGGCCGTGAGGAAGCTGAGCATTATATTATTGATGAAGTTCAAAAGATTTATGTTGCGGAAGGTGCCGCAATTAATG
>MHJO01000031.1:3897-8102 GCA_001818015.1 Candidatus Harrisonbacteria bacterium RIFOXYD1_FULL_40_9
AAATGTTCTCGCGTGTAAGAATTAAGGAAGCTGGCGACACCCATTTTATCGTAGGAGAGATTGTCGAGAAGTCGCGTTTTCTTGAAATTAATCGAGAAATGAAGAGACAAGGAAAACAACCGGCTCGTGCTCAGCAATTGCTCTTGGGCATTATCAAAGTTGCACTCTCAAGTGAAAGCTTCCTCTCTGCGGCCTCGTTCCAGGAGACTGCTCGAGTACTTGTACGAGTTGCAAGCGAGGGTCGAGTTGATTCTTTAAGGGGTCTTAAAGAAAATGTTATTATTGGCAGGCTTGTTCCTGCGGGCACTCATTTTAGGAAGATGATGGAGGGTAGCTCTCACGAAGAGACAAGGGAGGAGGTAGGAGATGAAAAAGTAGCAGCATAACAAGAATTACCCCGATTGACTTTGTGATATAAATTGATTAGACTAACGAAACAAAATTAGTATTATGACTAAAAGCGAAATTGATACAAAAGACGAAGAATTGCGCGAGTACGAGCTCGCAGTTCTCTTGAAAGGAGAAAATGCGCTTGAATCTCTTATATTAATTCTTCGAAAGCATGGAATAGTTCCTGATTCCCAAAGTCCCTTTGAGCGTATCCGTCTTGCGTATCCTATTAAAAAAGAGAACGAAGCAGAATTCGGCTTTTTGTGCTTTAAGTCATTACCTGATAAAATTCAATTAATTGACAAGGAATTACGTCTTGTTTCTTATGCGCTCCGCTTCCTCCTTATTGCGCGAGAGAAGGTAGTTTCGCACAATATTTCCAAGCACGAAGAGGTTTCTTCAGCACCAACTTCTCCACAAATAACGCCTGAGTCTCAGGCAGCGCCTGCAAAGAATATGTTGAGCAACGAAGAATTAAAGGCACGCCTTGAG
Organism: Candidatus Harrisonbacteria bacterium RIFOXYD1_FULL_40_9; assembly: GCA_001818015.1. GTDB lineage: Bacteria > Patescibacteriota > Minisyncoccia > UBA6257 > XYD1-FULL-40-9 > XYD1-FULL-40-9. The sequence continues at coordinate 4,780 of MHJO01000031.1, forward strand.
GAGATCTTAAAATAAGATTACATATGAATTTAAATAAAGTTTTTATTTTAGGAAGATTAACGGTTGATCCTCAATTACGCACTACTCCGACTGGCCAGGCAGTTGCAACCCTTGGATTAGCGACGAATCGTGTGTGGATGGACAAGAATAATAATAAGCAAGAGCAAGTAGAGTTTCATAACGTTATTGTTTGGGGAAGACAAGCAGAGATTGTAAAGCAATTTCTTGCAAAAGGAAGTCTGTTGCTTGTGGAAGGGAGGCTACAGACCAGGTCATGGGTAGATAAGCAGGGGCAAAATAGAAAAACTACCGAGATTGTTGCTGATAAGGTTCAATTCGGACCTCGAACGAGTGGGGGGGCAGATAGAGTACAGCCATTTAATGCAGGTGAAGATCAGAGTAAGGACAGTAATGCGATGCAGGGCGGGAATGTCCCTCAAGTTGCGACTATAGATATTAGTGAAGAGAGCGAAGAAATAAAACCAGAAGATATAGGATTTTAATCATTTTATTATCATGCGTCAGTGCGTTTTTTGTTCACAAAACTTATCGGTTATAGATTACAAAGACACCAATCTCTTAAAGAGGTTTGTTTCTCATCAGGCGAAAATCATTGATCCTCAACATACGCGAACTTGTGCAAAGCATCAAAGAAAGCTTTCTCTTGCAATTAAGCGAGCGCGCTTTTTGGGACTTTTGCCTTTTGTTAGAAATTAAATGTCATTAAATTTAAATATATTTAATGCAATTTACGGTCTTGCCCACACGTCAAGATTTCTTGATGCGTTTGGGGTATTTATAGCCCACTACTTTCCTTACCTCCTTACGGTTGGGGTCATTCTTCTTCTCTATAAAGAAAAAGACATCACCTTAAGGCTTTATACATTCTTTTTCGTGATACTTTCTACTCTACTTGCACGAGGTATTTTTATATATGGCATAAGCTTTTTTTATAAGAATCCAAGACCATTCAATGTGCTTTCCGAAGTTGAGCCATTGATCACAGGGCCTTCAACGCATTCTTTTCCTTCGGGACATGCGACGTTTTTCTTTGCACTCGCAATGGCTTTTTATTTCTATAATCGCACATGGGGATACGTAGTGGGCTTGTGTGCGTTTTTTATAGGAATAGCGCGTATTTTTGTGGGCGTTCATTGGCCACTCGATGTAGTCGCAGGAGCGTTTATCGGGATAATGAGTGCATGCCTCATGAGAATGCTTTTGCCTCGCATTCCGAAAACTATTGAGTAGCTTCTCTTATAGAATAATAGGTGCCGTTACAGGTGGGGAATATAAAATCGAGTAATCCACGCTCGGTTTTTTTATCGAATGAAAGGATGATGGTATTGCTATCGCTATTAAAGATTGGGTCCACTGCCTTTTCGACTATTCCGTGTGTGTTTTTACTCATGATAATAAAAGGAAGCATGATTTGAGGTTCTGTGAAGTGTGTGGAGAAAAAGTACGAACACTGCTTAGTATTGCACTCCTTGCTCTTAAAAGTGATCGGCAATTCTCCGCTTTCTTTTATAAATACTTTTTTCTTTACCATGTCTTCGTAGTATATTGTCTCTGGTTTTCGAGTCGAAAGTGTATTTATTGCGTGGGCGAAATTATTCTCGGCATTTTTAAACTGAGGGTCAATAGTGAGTGCCTCGCAAAGGTAGGGAAGGGCCGCAAGTGGATTGTCTTCATCAATAAAAAGCGCACCGATATTGCTATAGGCTTCTCTGTGGTTTTTGTTTATTTCAATTGCGTGTTTAAAGTGTGCAAATGCTTCCTTTGTATTACCCTCCATCCTTAAAATATTGCCGAGATTATTATGTGCCTTCCACGGCTCTCGAAGCCTCCCTTTTGCAATTACTGATTCAAATAATGTTTTTGCGTATGCATATTCTCCATTATCTCTTAAAATAACCGCATAATTATAAAGAATGAGGTCCGCATTGGGGTTTTTGATGAGTGTATCGTTGTATAAAATTACATCATTTTTCCAATCAAAAGTGCGTTTTATTACGACCGAAGACGCGAGAATAATCACAAGAAGAAATACCACCCTCAAAACTCTTTGGGATATATAAGGGTATCGTTTCATGAGAAAATTCGCGAGAAGTGCCACGAGAAGAGAAAATCCAATGCCTGACGCAAATGCATATCGCTCTGAAAACACATTCTCTCCGAGTGAGTTTATAAAAATAAGCGCAGGAGATAAAAATATGAAAATCCATAGACACGCGAACAGTATAATGGCGCGGTTTTTTCGAAACGCGGTGTATGCGAGCAAACTAAATAAGATACAAAAAAGAAAAGAATACATGAGGGACGTAGGCGTAAGAGAGGACACTCCAAATTCGTAGAAAAAATTAAGAGGGTAGGGATAAATAAGTTTTTTGAGATACAAGCCAAGTAAGCTAAAAAAGTGCACAATTCGTTCCTTCGGCGTGAAGCTATAAAATCCATCTGTTCCAAGGCTCCCTAGTACATACATACGAGCTCCGAGGTATAAGAGAAGCATGGGTATAAATAATATATACCGAATAATTTCTTTGCGAGTTATTAATTCTTTTACGGATTTTTTAAAATGAAAATAATCAAGAATAAGTAAAATGATAGGCAAAAATACAGCAGGTTCTTTTGAGGCAATTCCTAATCCATATGCGCCATAAACCCACTCATAAGACGTAATTTGATTCTTTCGATAAAGAATATGAAGTATCGTTCCGGTTACTAAAAAGATAGTATACGTAAGTTCGGGTACTGCGGCGATCCATGCGACAACCTCTGTATTTATGGGATGAATAATAAAGAAGAATGCAGTGAGGAACGCTATTGTTTTGTTCTCGGTGAGAAGGTGCGCGAGGAGAAATACAAGACATCCAAGAATCCAAAAATAGAAAAGATTTACAAGGTAAAATGCCCATGGTTCGTGAGATATAGAATAAGTAAAAAGATATGACAGTGATTGAATAGGGCGATAATAGGAGGAGAAAGTGCAGCTTCCGAGGGCGGCTTCCCATATGCATCCCGTTATTACTTTTGGTAGATACGAAAGACTTTGAATGTAAATATTTTGTTCAATCTGTCCGTGATCATCATGGATAAAGTCATGAGACAATATTGATCCATAAAGAATACTTATTGTGATAGCAAAGAGAGCAAGGATTCTTGCATGTGATCGTAAAAAAATATACAACATCTTCCTTATTGTACAGAAATGAAAATAATAAAACAGCCAAGAAAGGCTGTTTTTATAGTACGTGTCTAGGGTACCGTTTTCTTCCGTGCTTCAATGTCTTTCTTTGCATAACGAGTCGGTAGATGAG
>MHJO01000031.1:8111-9721 GCA_001818015.1 Candidatus Harrisonbacteria bacterium RIFOXYD1_FULL_40_9
GGAATAATGATCCAAAGCTTACTGCGTGTGCGCCGCGCAATCGTATTCGTTCGATGTCTTCGAATTCCCATACACTTGGTCCTATTACTGGAATATCTGAAATGCATGTAAGTAGAGAAAGAAGTTCCCATGTTTCGCATTGGGCGATTTTTCCAGAAACTCCACCTCCGCCTAGATGCTCTAATGGACTTGTTGTGTTCGGAAATCGCAATGACCACGGAACGCTATTTATTGATAATGCCTCAACAATTCCCTTTATTCCTTTTGTAATGCGTTTTACGTCTCCTTCAAAACCAAGTTTTAAGATAAGGGGATGGCGACTGTTTTGCTTAATGACTTCGCAGCTTTTAATAACTGCATCTGCATTCCACTGTGGGTCGTGGCCGATATTGGGACACGATGCATTAAGTTCAATTGCAACGATATTAAAGTCATTGAGCATTTCTGCCATTACTCTAATTTTGATTACATCATCATTCAAAATTGATACCGCAATTGAAAGACGTGGATCAAGTTTTGGACCTATCTTATCACACCACCATGAAATGCCGGGATTTGTGAGTCCAACAGCATTTACTACGCCACCATTCATGAGTCGTACACATCCCCATGGCTTCCACCATCTCAAATTTCCTTTTCGTGAATAGTATGTAAGAGTTTTTGTAAATATCGTAAATAGTCGTGGGTTGATAAGCCCGAGCCATCTAAATGGCCATTCCCATGGCCATCCTTTGCCGTTGTAGGCGAGTGCCCCACTTGCAGCGACGTATTCGAACGAATGGTGATTTGAAAATGTAATCACGAAATTTCTGCTTTTACTTTTTGGAGATCAATATAGGTGCCTCGAGTAATTACCGAATGTGGTACTATATGGGAGCTAAAATTATTGAAAGGTGTCCAGCCACATTTTGTTGCCATGTCTTCGTTTATGAGCGTCGTTTTGTGTCGTGGATTTACGAGTACAATATCTGCGTCATATCCTGCGGCAATTTCTGACTTATGGCCCGAAAGGCCAAAAATACGTGCTGCATTTCGTCCAGTAAGATCCAAGAAGTGATCCATTGTGATATATCCTCGACTAAGGAATTTATGGGTGAGGGGAAATAGTGTCTGCACTCCTGGGACACCACTTGGCACATCGTCATATAATTCTTTTTGCTTTTCTTCTTTTGTGTGGGCTGCGTGATCTGACCCTATAGTATCTATGCAGTTTGGCTCGCAAAGATAGTAATGAAGTTTTCGTTGTTCTTCGGTAGTACGAAGCGCTGGATTCATTTTAAAGAAGCCCGCGTCTTTTCCTTTCGTGTAGTGATCATTAAGCCACAAGTGATGTGGGCAGACTTCTATGTGTACCGGTCTTTGCTCTTTCTTTGCCGCACACGCAAGCTCCACTGCCCCAGGAGTTGAAATATGACATAAATAGAGCACACAGCCAGTCTCTCCCTGAAGCCGTAATGCGAGACGAACACCCTCAAGCTCTACACTCGAATTACGTATGAGGCAATGATCGTGAACTGTAGGAGCTCTGCCGAGTTCACTGATGTTCACGATGCGCATGTTCTCGTCTTCGGCATGAACACCTGCGATGAGTTTCAACTCCTTGCAACGAG
>MHJO01000031.1:9729-12445 GCA_001818015.1 Candidatus Harrisonbacteria bacterium RIFOXYD1_FULL_40_9
TGTTGAAGCCATGTAGATTTTCACGCCGATAATCATGGGATGGCCCGCGATCTTTTTTATTTCATCCTCATTGTTCTCTGTTGCTCCAAACCACAAACGATAATCAATTTTTCTTTTCCCGATGAGCGCAATCTTTTCTTCAAGTGCTTTTAGTGTGGTAGTGGGTGGATTGTTGTTGGGCATATCAAATACAGTGGTTACACCACCAAGCAATGCCGCGCGCTCTGCATGATCCCAGTCTTCCTTTTCCTCATTACCCGGAGTACGGAAATGAACATGCGGGTCAATGAGTCCAGGAAGTGCGATGAGGTTGTGTGCGTCAATTGAAAATTCTGTTTCGGTTCGTAGGGTGTGTGTTTGTTTTTTTACTCTTTGTATTTGATCATTTTCAATATATATAGAAAATGTTTTTCCCCAGTATGGCATGATGCTTACATTGCGCAATATCCACATAGATTTCCTTGCCTCCATGGATTTGTAAATGAACTATATTGTCGAGAGTACATTAATAAAAAAGTACCGTAAAGGTACTTATACGAGGTAGAGTTATGATTCAATCAAGTATTCTCTTTGGAACTGCATAAGGAATGCTCGAGTGAATACATCTCGTTCTTCTGCGAGTTCTCTTGCGACTACGGTATTCATGAGATCCTTTGGGTGGAGTGATTTTTCGTAGAGGTGATTGATTGAAGTCCCAATATGATTTTTGTATTCTTTTTCGGTTTTATGAATAACAGGCTTTTCCTCTGGACTACGAATAAGTCTAAAAATTTTTTTCATATCATATCAATAGAGATACCCCCATGTATGGAGACGATCACTGTCTTCGCCCCATTTTGCGCCGATGTCGGTACGGTAAAACATATTTTGAATCATGATGCTACCGAGGCGATTATACATTTGCTGACTAGCCTCGGCGACGGTGGTTCCCGAACCGGTCACGACAAGTACATATCCGGATTCTCCGGCAATTTTCAAGCTTCCATCTACGATTTTTACATCACCGAGATGGATGCCGTCGAGATTAGGTTTCTTAAATATAATAGAAAGGTCTTTGTAGGTTTCAGTAGTGCGTTTATCGTCGTAAGGGAATGGAGGTACCGCAACTACGGCCCCGATTTGAAATCCTTTTTTGGTTTTGAGATCGAACGGTTCTCCTGCGGCGAGTGTGGAAAGGAATTCTCCCCACTGGCTTTGCACTCCTTCTATTTGGATGGAAATTGTCGGATAGCCGAACCTGCAGGTGAATTCTAGGGGATAAATGCCGCGGGCATTTGCGATGCAATTAATATCAATGTAGCCCGCATAGTGCGCAGCGCGGAGTTCTTCGCGCATTTTTTCAAGCGTTGCTTTGAAAATAGTGTTGGGTTGCGTCCAGAACATTAACGTTCCCATTTCGCCTGTGTATGGGCCGATGTCGCCGGGGAAAAGCTTTTTATGTTCAAAATTTACATTTACGGGATACACAAAGTCATTGCCGTTAAAAAATGCACCTACCGCTACTTCAACGCCGAAGACGAATTTCTGGAGCTGGAAATTTCTCACCTTCTTTCCCCAGCTGTTTTTATTGCTCTCCATAATCTCAATAATGTCCTTGCCGTCTTCGTCGGTTCCTAAAAACAAGAGCCCCTTCATGTGAGATGGCGTGTTGCCAGAGGGTTTCCACACGTAGCGTCCGGGATTTTCTTTGAGAAATTTAATCGCATTATCAAAGTTGTCAAAATCCCAATGGGGTAGAGTCAGGAGGCCAAGACGTTTCATTTCTGATTGGCCGAATTCGCGATCTACTTCGAGCCGATCAGTGTAGGAGCTCCCGCCGATTACTTTTTTTTCTGCTTTACGTAATTTATCAGCTTCATCGCCAAACCCCACGTCATCAAATATCACAATATCGGCCCAATCTTTATATTCTTCCCAGTTCATAACTTTCTCAAGAATACCATCGTAGACATCCGCGTCGTCTTTTTCTTTTACATATACCCGAACTTCATGACCTTCTTTTTTGATTTGCCACGCAAGATCGCCGCTTAAACTTTCGTGACTTACAAAAAGAAATTTTTTCTGTGTTCCGTTTTTCACTCCGTTATTCATACTGGCATTATATAACGCGAGTAGCCTCGTTGCCTAATAGTTTTTCGCTCGGCGGTTCTAGTTGTGTAAGTTGTCGTCTCCTGCACGAGTGAATTCATGGTGCTCTTCTGCAGGAGAGCAGGGAAATTAAGAAATCTTCTTAAATTCGATGGGTTGAAGGTAAAAAACCCATGGGCTTTGTGGCGCGGTCCTGTCCAAACGCTAAGTTACTACTGGTGCCCGGGGTGGGACTCGAACCCACACGAGGATAACCCCACAACATTTTAAGTGTTGCTTGTCTACCATTCCAACACCCGGGCAATATACTCTTTATATTACTTTTTTCTTGTTTCGTCTACGATGCGTTGACTGCAAACTATGGCAGTTGGGGTAGAGGATTCTGAGATTCTCTAGGCGGTTATCAAGATGGTCTCCATTAATGTGATCTAATTCGAGCGGTAAATATCCTTCGGAGTTCACATGTGCCCATCCACACTCTTCGCAGTGAGGATTTTTAAATCCTTATGAAAACAATCTCTTTTTTAATTTAAAGCTTTGAAATGTACTATTCTTCACCAAAATCGTCTTCAGAGGAATGCGAGGATTTCGTGGCGTTTTTAAGCCCTTATTCCATGCATATCCCTTA
>MHJO01000031.1:12455-14683 GCA_001818015.1 Candidatus Harrisonbacteria bacterium RIFOXYD1_FULL_40_9
TATTAAGCGACTCTTCTTTGATATATTTTTTGAGTTGTCGGTAATTGCCGCCCATCGGACGCAGGCCAAGTTTCATTAGCGCTTGTCTAAAACTCGAAGAAGTTTTAATAGCTTCCTTTAGTGCATCTATCTCCCACGTTCGTCCTTGCATACATTAATTATAGAAAATAGTAAACGCTCAAGTAGTACATTTTTATGAGCGTTTACTATTTGTAAGAGGCCTGGGCGGGAATTGAACCCACGTATAAGAGTTTTGCAGACTCTTGCCTTACCACTTGGCTACCAGGCCGTAGTGTTAATTATTCGGGTCAAGGAACATTTTTTCAATATCAGCAGCTTTTTCTGGACCATGATCAATTTCAAATACAAGGCGGGGGATTGCGCGAATTCTTATCTTGCGTGAAAGAAGTGATCGAAGTCGTCCACTCTCCCTTTGGAGTATTTTTAGTGCTTCATCGGCTTTACTTGAGGGAATCACGCTTATTTTAACCGTGGCATCCTCGTGGGTATCACGAACGTCAACTTCTGTAATCGTAGTGAGCGTTCCTAACTCTACTTCTCGTGCAACAAGAAGACTTAATTCATCTCGTATTGTTTTATTAAGGCGTTCTTCTCTGTAAAGCATGGAATTATTATTTAAAGGCGTACGACGAGATGATCTCCTTCGCGAATAGCAATAGTGGATTCAATAAGGAGTCCCGCCTCTTTTCCTTCTTTTACCTCGGCGATATCTTTTCTATTATGTTGGAGATTTATAATTTTCGCAGTGCCTATGTTTTTTCCGTTACGAAATACTTCAAGCGGATTCTTGCTTGCGATTATACCCTTTGTCATCTTTCCTCCTACGATTTTTTTTACTCCAGTTTTGTCGCCGAATAATGCGAGGATTTCAAGGTCTCCGGTGATAGGCTTCTGTATTTCGCGAAGCATGTCTTCAAGGCGCTTTGTAAGGTCATAAATAATCTCACTCGTAATCACGAGATCTTTTTTGTCGTGGAGAAGATTTTCAGCATCTTTATTTATTTTTATCCGAAATCCAATAATGAGTGCCTGAGAGAGGAGTGCGTTTTTGACGTCATTTTCAGAAATGTCTCCAATTCCTGAATCTATGATATCAATGCCTTTTTCATTTACTTTGATGTGATGAATGATACTCGTGAGTGCTTCAAGGGAGCCTGATGTGTCAGCCTTAATGACGACATTAATGTTCTTGCTATCTTTTGTTTTTGAGTCAAGCTTTTGGAACTGAGAAGAAGAGGCAGAAGGTGCGTGTACTTTTGCATCAGGTCCTGCGAAAAATTCCTCTCCTATTTTTGGAGATTTTTCCCATCCAATAATTTGTGCGGGACTTGATGGGGCAAGTTCAGTAACGGCTTTTCCCATAAAGTTCTCAAGAATTTTAACGCGTCCGTAGCCGGATTCGGTTGTGATGAAGTCGCCCCGCTTTAATGTTCCGTTTTTGACTATAAGGACTGCAGTTGTGCCTCGCGTTGCTTCTTTTGTAACTTCGATAATAACTCCTTCTGTATTATGGCTTGGATCATATTCTAAGCTTTCTAAGTCAGCTGCAAGAAGTAGTAAGTCGAGGAGTTCTTTGATGCCATCGCCTTTCTTTGCGGAAATCGCTTGCCAACTTATGTCGCCGCCATATCCTTCAAGGAATACTTCGCTTTGAGCAAGCTCGCTTTTTACGCGTTCTATATCTGCGTCAGGTGCGTCAATTTTATTAATTGCAACCACAAACGGGGTTTCTGTTTTTTTGAGTGTCGTAATGGATTCTTTTGTTTGAGGCTGCACCCCATCATCTGCGGCAACTACCAATATTGCAAGATCTGCAACGGTTGCTCCTCGTTCACGCATACGTGAAAATGCCTCATGTCCGGGAGTGTCAATGAAAGTTATTTTTCTTTTTACGCCGCTTGATTCGTGGATAATTTCATAGGCACCAATTGACTGAGTAATCCCGCCTGCTTCTTTTATCGCAAGGCGAGTGTTGCGAATGTAATCAAGGAGAGTAGTTTTTCCATGGTCAACATGGCCCATAACAACCACAATGGGGGGGCGTGGCAAGAGGTTGCTTTTTTTTTCGTTTTTTGGTTTCATATGCGATTCTAATCACTATACGCTATCAGAGAAGTTTGATAAATACAACCCTTCGATTTATACTGAGCGAAGTGTTCTTTTCTTAGGATTAAAGCAGATGGTGAGGTGGCCGAGAGGCTGAAGGC
>MHJO01000032.1:0-3676 GCA_001818015.1 Candidatus Harrisonbacteria bacterium RIFOXYD1_FULL_40_9
CGCCTATGCGAATCACACCCTCTTCATCGAGATTCTTAAGTTTATCTTCAGAAACGTTTGGTATATCAGGAGTTGTGATCTCAGGACCAAGCTTTGTATCGCGAACATCACACGAAAAATCTTCGAGGTGAATTGACGTAAAAAGATCCTGAGTTACCACACGCTCCGAAAGCACGATTGCATCTTCATAATTGCCTCCTTCCCACGACAAAAATGCGGCGAGTAAATTCTGCCCAAGCGCAAGAACACCATTATCCGTTGAGGGGCCATCGGCAAGCACATCGCCTTTCTTTACTTTATCTCCCAAAAGTACGGTAGGCTTCTGAGAAATACAAGTGAATTGATTTGAACGACGGAATTTTCTTAATTTATAGGAATATATTTTCCCGCTCTTTCCTTTCATAATCACGTGATCTGAATCTATTTCAGTCACAACTCCTTCTTCAGGAGCCGTCGCAAGATAATAAGAATCATGGGCTGCTTTTTCCTCCATTCCCGTGCCTACACATGGAGCTGAAGGGCGGATAAGTGCCACTGCCTGACGTTGCATATTGGATCCCATAAGCGCACGATTCGCGTCATCATTTTCCAAAAATGGAATAAGAGAGGTAGCGACACTGATAAGCTGGTGCGGTGCTATATCAATATAATGAATATCCATTCGAGAACAGGTACCAGGCTCACCTTTCACGCGTGCTTCCACGATCTCATCAATAATCATTCCATCTTTATCGGACTTAACACCCCCGTGGGCAATATTATATTTTTCTTCTTCTATTGCATCAACCCAGCGCACTTCGCTTGTAACACGACCATTCTCTACCTTAAGATATGGTGTCTCAATGAAACCAAGCTCGTTTAATCGAGCATAATTCGAAAGATAGTTAATAAGACCAATATTTGCTCCTTCTGGTGTCTGAATAGGGCAAATCCTCCCATAATGAGATCGATGCACATCACGTACTTCAAAACCCGCTCGCTCTTTTGTAAGTCCTCCTGGACCCATCGCGGAAATACGACGCTTATGTTCAAGCTCGGATAATGGATTTATTTGATCCATATACTGAGAAAGCTGAGAAGAAGAGAAGAATTCACGAACCACCGCAAGCAATGGACGAGCATTAATAAGTTGCGCAGGCATTATAGTTTCTGGTTCGAGCGTAGAAAGACGATCCTGAATAGTGCGCCTCAAACGAGACAATCCCGTTCTCATTCTATTTTGCAAGAGTTCTCCAACTGGACGAAGTCGTCGGTTTCCCAAATGGTCGATATCATCTGGTTCTGCATTGGTATTAAGATTCATACGAATAATCTCTTTGGTAATACGCACAAGATCATCTAATTCCAAAAGCCGAGAATCGCCTTTTGTTTCAAGGCGTTGATTTAACTTAAATCGGCCAACAAGAGAAAGATCATACCTATCACCCCGCCTAAACATTGAATCAATCAAACTTTTTGCGTTCTCTGTTGTTGCAAGATCACCTGGACGGATACGCTTATAAATTTCGATATAGGACTCATCGACTGTTTTTGCGGTATCACGTTTCAATGTTGCTTTTACATATTCCGCCATCGCTTCATCCCCTCCTGCAAGAACCTTAATGATTTCTTCATTGGTTTCAAGTCCAAAAATACGCAAAAGGTCGGTAACGGGAGCCTTCCTTCTTCGATCGATTTTCACTCCAATTGATTGATCTGAATCTGTTTCAAATTCAAGCCACGCGCCATGATTAGGAATAATTTTCGCTCCAAAAAGCTTATGTCCACGAACTGCGGATGCAGTGAAATATGCCCCTGCTGAACGAATCAATTGAGAAATAACTACACGCTCAACGCCACTTATAATAAATGTTCCGCGCGTTGTCATAAGCGGAAAATCACCTAAGTATACTTCCTGCTCTTTTACTCTTTTATTGATTTTGTTTAGAAGGCGAACCTTTACTCGAAGAGGTGCTTCGTAGGTAAGATCCTTAAACTGAGATTGATCCTCGTCGTATTTTGGTTCATCGAAATAATGATCTTCAAAATAAAGCTCCCATTCTTTTCCACTGAAATCCTTAATAGGCGAAATCTCCTGAAAGAGCTCCTTGAGACCCTTACCCTTAAACCAGTCATATGAATTAAATTGGATTTCAGCTAAATTAGGCTGATCAATAGGGATATTTCTCGTTTGACTTGTAAAAACCTTAACAGGGAGTTTTGGCATATAAATTGTTATGTATTAAAATTAGTAAGATATTGTTATAAAAATGAGACCTTTTATTAATCGCACTCTTTTGTAAAAAGGAGGACTATGAGGTGATATATGTATGAAGGGGATCATAATAAAAGAAAACCTACCTAAAATCATAGGTTATCCACGTTGTTCTATATATTTAAGTATTTAAAACGATTTTCATTGTGTTCGTCAATAGTCTCGGAAAAAATTGTCTTTTGAGTACGGGGATCGGAGAGATAATAAAAATAGGGTGAATACGTTGCTCGAAGAGCGCTCATGATCGCATCAAGGCCTGGATTTCCTATGGGAGTAGGAGTGAGTCCATTATATAGATAGGTATTATAGGGAGAATCGAATGAAAAATCTTTTTTACTCAATGATCTATTAGCGCATTCGGTAATAAGTCCACCACATTTTGTGTATAACACCGTTGCATCAACCTGAAGCGGCATACCAATATTAAGTCTTTTCTCTAAAATACCTGCAACAATCAATCGATCCTTCAGAAAAGGAACCTCTCGCTCAAGCAACGAAGCGATTGTAATTTTCTTCTTCAAGTTCTTTGCAGTTAGATCCCTAAGAACAGGATATGCCTTACGCTCAAAGTTAGAAAGAAATTTATCAAGTACCACATTAGGGGATGAGGGAGCAAAAAACTCATATGTATCAGGAAAAAGAAACCCCTCAAACGAAGTAGCGTTCTTTAGGAATGGATATTCTTCAGAAAATTCATGAGGAGATATTTCAAGCAAAGCTCCTTCTTTAAGAATCCCATACGAAGCAAGCCGAGTATCGATTTCCTTGAAAGTAATGCCTTCCCTGAAAGTAAGTGTTACTGTTTGACTTATGAGCCCCAAAAGCTGATCAATAAGCTCTCTACTACTTGATGCAGGACGAAGAACATATATCCCGGATCGAAGTGATTGAGCTTCTCCCCGTAAGATACTGTATAATTTGAAGCTTTTTGCCGAACGTATAAGGCCTCGCTCACTCAGTAAATCTGCGATATCAGCAAATCGGGTTCCTTCTTCTATAGAGACAATCTCTACTCTCTTACTTAATGCATCGACAGGCTGAAGAGTATAGAGAAAATATCCCGCAATGAGCACAAAAAACGCCAACACAAAAACAACGCCCAACCAAAATCCTTTTTTAAAAAGCCAGAACATTACGCTTTTATTTTAAGCGGATAGCAATGTTCTGAATTATACCGACAAGTAGTCCCGTAGTCAATAGATGGGAGCCTCCATAACTTAAAAAAGGAAGGGGTATGCCCACCACCGGCAAGATACCCAAATTAAAACCAAGATTAAGGAAGGACTGAATAAGAATCATAAGCGCAGTTCCCAAGGAGACAAATCGCCCGAAATTATCCTCGCAAAGAATTCCAATCTTAATAATCCTAAGAATAACAAAACCAAGAACACCAATAAGAAAAAGTGCCCCGATAAAGCCCCA
>MHJO01000032.1:3700-6109 GCA_001818015.1 Candidatus Harrisonbacteria bacterium RIFOXYD1_FULL_40_9
CACCAACCCGCCGAACCAATCGCTATTTTTGATTGAGTAACATTATAGTTGATACCGAGTGGATCGTAACTTGGAGAGATGAACCCGATAATACGATTTTTCTGATATGGTTTTAATAAAAATTGCCATGCAATAAGAGCGATGACCCCAAAAATGACTATACTTGCAATGATTCTCCTGAGAGGTAATCCACTTACAAGCAAAAACCCGAACCATATACCGAAGAGAATTGATGCCGATCCAAGATCTGGTTGTTTTAAAATAATAAAAGCAGGAAGAACGAAATAAAGAAATGAAAGCGCGATAGTACGAAGACTTGCGACACTCACGTGTCTTCTGGCAAAATATTGAGCATATAAAATAATAAGAGCGACTTTTGCAAGCTCCGCCGGCTGAAAACGAATCCCTGACTCAGGAGAACCAATAGTAATCCAACTCGCGGTGCCTCTTATAGTACGTCCCCATATCACAGTAATAAGCAAAAGCACAACCGCAATCACATAAAATCCCCACACAATCCATGGATAGTTAATAAGAGTGCGCCAATTAATTGATGCCATAATAAGCACCCCACACAAAAAAAGAGAAATCCACATCAATTGACTCCAGAAAAGTTCGTAAGCAATACTCGAAAGCACGAGAAGACTGCATGCAAAAAGCACAAAAAATGCAGCCATAAGTGGCCAATCAAACTTTCTTACCATTTCAAACATATGACACACACAAGCTTTAAAAATCTAACGAGCTTCTACGAAAATCTGAGTAAAACGAGGATCTGCTTTTTGAAGCCCATCGTATGCAGGAATCATAGCCTGAAAAGATTCTGAATCAAATGCACGAAGACGCGCTCCAAGCACAGTACGAGTTCCTCCAATGCCATTTCTGTCCTTATCTCGAAGGATAATATGAAGCACAGGAGAAGGGAATTCACGCGCTTCTTTATTACGGATCTCTCCTTTTATAATAATTTCATCTTCCGCAAATGAAGTGATAATATTCACTACATCGATCTGAGGAGCTTTAATATCCAAAATCTTATTCCATTTAGTGTCGGTAATACGAACACTTGTCCTGTGTCGAGGATTATATTTTACAAGAAGATCGGGCTCTGCAATGATTTTTGTCTCTCCAGCATACAAAAAAGAAGAATGAGTTTCTGAATGTATCAAAACATCGTTCGTGTCATGCACTTCAATGATATAATCGAAACGATCTGCTCCTAATGCAGTATTTGGATTAATGAAAGTAAGTATTGCAAACACACGAGCACCAAACGGGATTACTCGAACTATCTCGGCTTTCAAAGGAATTGCATGTTTTTGAACGCACGACATGCATGGCCCCCCACAATCAATATCCTCTTCTTTCTGATTTCTTACTCCATCAACACAGCTTACAGGTCCTTCGAGTAGTGCCACATATACTACGTATGAGATCGCGGAGATAATAAATATAAAGAACAACCCATATATAAGTTGTTTTATTATTCTACGCCTCATAATTATTTATTTGCTTAATCAAAAAGAACGACACGACACATTGTGGTGATGTCAGAAAAAGAACCTCCAGACACATTAAGTAAACCGAATCCGCCCTGTCCTGCATTATCAGTTCTTCCATTACTTGAGTCAGTAGAATTCTCGGCGTCGGTTAATATACAATCCCACACACGCCATTCATGAGTCACGGAATCACCATCAAGACCCCTAGCATATCCATTCTCGGTTGTGCCTTGTATTTGCCACCACGTTCGCGAAGGCAAAATTCCTGCAACATCTTCTTCTGCGATAAAAAGCCGCTCTTCGCGATTCGAAACGAGAGACGGATAATTCATAGTATCCCAATTAATCATCTGGATACTCACCGTGCATCCATCTTTGTCGCGACAAAAATTCGACACAATAGCAGGATTAAGAGGAACTACCCTCCCTACATCAGCCGCGGGAGCTTCGACTATGTAACGATTAACAGAATCCGCATAGAGCACTTGCTCAGAAGCACCTCGCCCTGATTGATATATTGCTTGGGCTGCATACACGGCTCCATTTGAGATAACCACAGGAGTCATCCCTATATTACTTCCCATTATCACATCACCTTCCACCAAGAGATCTCCTGTGAATTTTCCTTTCATTGGCCCCTGGGTACTCTCAAAAACAAAAGCGCGCTCGCCGTTTATTGTACGAAGCACAATTTGTCCCTCCGCAACATCTTGGTCATGAAATTGGAGCGTAGGAGCATTAGAGCCATCATCATTAAGAGAAAGAGTATAGTACCCTGCGCAACAAGGACCTCCGGTAGGAGTCCCAATATTCGTTTCGCCATGCACATCAAATTTCCCGTCAGGCAAAACGGTATTCAATCCCACTTTCCCATCCGTTTCATATATAGTAGATGTTCCTACTGCAG
>MHJO01000032.1:6135-7616 GCA_001818015.1 Candidatus Harrisonbacteria bacterium RIFOXYD1_FULL_40_9
CCAATCGCCGCGCTACCGCCAACAAATCCATTAGGAGGAGGAGGAGGAAGCGATCTCCACTCGGTACGTCCTTCTGTATCTATCGAAGTAATTACATACCCCGGCTCTGCAAACGACGCGCCGAGAGTTGGAAATTTTAAGCTTAAACCCTTAATTGTTCCCTCAACATCGAGCTCTGCTGAAGGATTGGATTTTCCAATTCCCACAAAACCAGAAGCAATAATGCCTCCTGTGGGAGGGACACTAACTCCCGCGTAACTCCCAATAGAAATTCCTCCGCTTACGTCAAGCTTGCCCTGAGGAGATGTGGTGCCAATTCCAACTTTTCCTCCGGATACACTTACCCCTCCTGAACCAGCAGGAGGATTCCCTACTGGATTCGTCCATGCACGCGTAACATCAATCACCCCAAAAAGGGTAAGCCAAAAAAAGAAGGAGAATACAAAAATTCCCGGGAATAAAAAATGCTTATGCTCGTCTATAAAACTCATCACTTAGAATTATAGAAGGAAGCTCATACACCGACTAGAGGATAACTTATACTATATAGTAAGGTGAGCCTGAGCTTTAATCGTGCTTTTCTTTTTAGAAATGTATTTCATATACCCCGCAACTCCAATCATTACTGCGTTATCGGTATTAAATTCAGACGGCGCAACCATAAACGGGATTCTTACGGTACGCGCCACGGAGGAGAGAGAAGCACGCAAAGCTTCATTTGCGGCAACCCCACCTGAAAGCATAAGCGAGCGAGCATTGTATTCCACGAGAGCTCTTTTTGTTTTATGAGTAATAACATCAATTAATGCCTTCTCGAAACTTGCCGCAATATCTGCTTTCGTGGATTCGTCAATAATACGAACATCGCCTTCGTTGAGACTTCGAATATAATACAATACTGCGGTTTTAAGACCAGAAAAACTAAAATCATAATTTTTGTGATATATCATGGGCCGTGGGAAGTTTATTGCCTCCAAATTTCCTTTTTCTGCAAGCTTTTCTAAAATAGGCCCACCCGGATATGGCAAGCCGAGCATTTTTGCAACTTTATCAAATGCTTCCCCTGCCGCATCGTCGCGTGTCTCCCCTATTTTTTTCCATTTATTAAGGCTTTCGCCACAAAGGAGCAGTGTGTGTCCCCCGCTTACAATCAAAGAAATACAAGGGAAAAGATCATCAATATTGTGTTTTTTTAATTGCGGAGAAAGAAAAAAACTATAAAGATGGCCTTCCAGATGATTAACGCCTATGAGTGGTTTTTTCCATCTATGCTTTAAGTCCTGCGCACAATTAATACCTGTCCAGAGCGCGGGCTCTAAGCCTGGGCCAACAGTTACCGCAATACAATCCGTTAATTTCTCTAAATCAGGAAATCGATCCTCGAGTTTCCTTAATATAATAGGTAAGTTCTTTAAGTGCTCTCGCTTTGCAAGAGAAGGCACAACACCCCCGAAAGGTTCATGGATTTTCACCTGCGATGA
>MHJO01000032.1:7643-8651 GCA_001818015.1 Candidatus Harrisonbacteria bacterium RIFOXYD1_FULL_40_9
AGGTGATTTATTGTGCCTCTCCTCTGCTTCAATAAGCGCAAGTGCTGTTTCGTCACAGCTCGTTTCAATGGCAAGTATATGCATATATAGGTAGTGTCCCCGCCAGGATTCGAACCCGGAATACGACGTTCGAAGCGTCGCGTGATATCCATTTCACTACAGGGACATTATTACTAAATCCTCACCATAATATCAATTTTCTCCATAATAGTCCACGAGTACTTGACAAAAAGAAGTTTATAATATACATTATTCGCATCGTACGTTCTTTGACATTTAAATTAAGAAAGGAGAAAAACTAGCGAAAAATAGAAACGAAAACCACTTTGTGGGTTACTACCAAGAGGAGAAAAAATAAAAAATGAGTTCGTCGAAAAAAAAGGGAGCGAAGGAGGCGAAGAGCCTCCAAGACCTCCCAAAGCTCGTCGACGCGGCAAAGAGCCGTGTCGAGGAGAAGATCGACTCGGAGGCGAGGCGCAAGCCAAGCCTCAAAAAGCTCGCTCCGGTCTCGTCTGTTCTCGACGATATCAGGAGGGAGCAGTCGGCGATGGATGAGTACAAGCTCGAGGTGCGTGAGCACCTCGAAGCGCTGCCCGCCTGGATGGCGGACGCAGTGAAGGCAATCCGAGAGCTCCGTAGTCTCCCACAAGAGGATCGGGAGGCGTACGGCTCGAAGCGCGTTGAGCGTAAGCTCAACGAACTCGAGGACGGAATCTCGGCGGAGCTCGCTTCCGAAAGCGACCTCGTCCGGCAGAAGGCCGGCGAGAGCTACGTGCGGGCGTGCCTTCTCCTCCTCAGGGAGGAAAAGGCGAAGAAGGTCGCAATCCTCGCCTTCCTCGAAGACTTAAAGCAGCGGGGGCTTGCGAAGGAGGCGGAGCTTCCGCCGCCGCCCGCAAGGACGGCGAGGGAGGAGAACGAGAGGTTTTTTCAAAGCCAGTCGGCGACGAAGAGGAAGGAATTCCTCATCGACGCCTTCGGGCGTGGATACGTCCTCCTCGGTAGCGTCCG
>MHJO01000032.1:8671-8796 GCA_001818015.1 Candidatus Harrisonbacteria bacterium RIFOXYD1_FULL_40_9
AGGTCACTGGCTTGGTCGCGTCGTCGAAGCTTGACGCCCGAGGCCAGTACGAGGCTCAGGCAAAGGAACTCGAGGAGCAGGGAGAAATCTCCCTTCTCGAGCTCCTCAGTGGGACTCCCGGAAGG
>MHJO01000033.1:0-437 GCA_001818015.1 Candidatus Harrisonbacteria bacterium RIFOXYD1_FULL_40_9
TACATTATACTCGTTGTTCCAAATTCCATATTCTATCGTATCATTAATACATGCAGCGGGTTCCGAGAAAAAATATTTACCCGTTTCTTTCGGATATTAAGATCCCGCGTCTTCGGCGTTCTCGAGTAGTTTCTATTCCTCTTCAGGTTTCAAAGTTTCGCATCTCTTCATCTTCGTCTCTTAAAAAGCCTGTAAATTATATTGCCCCTCCGTCTTTATCGGAGCCCATTCCTCTTAAGAAATCTGCTGTTATTGAGGAAGCACCCCTTCGTTCTCCCAAGCGCATACTTCGTTATTCTCATGCTCTTATTGCGGGCTTTTTGTTTTTGATTTTCGTGGGAAGTGGTATCTATGCTTTCAAGATAGTGGAGCTTAAAAATAATGTAAGCGTGTTTATGGAAAGCGCATACGGTTCCTTAAGAGAAATTACGGCACAT
>MHJO01000033.1:449-2111 GCA_001818015.1 Candidatus Harrisonbacteria bacterium RIFOXYD1_FULL_40_9
GAATTTGGTAAAGCTGCAGGACAGATCAAGATGTTTAATTCCGAACTCAATGAGATAGGGAAAGACGCAAAGCGGATGAAATTGTTTGAGCTTGGGAATGTATTGGGAAGTGTATGGAATGCCGCAAAGACAGTGCCACGCACATTTTTAAATGTTCAGGAAATCGGAAACGCATCATTTGAAATTGTGAATGATGTGGAAGTTTTAAAGCAGCATGCGCTTGCACTTATGTTTGATCAAAAAGGCAATGAGCTTATTGGGCTACTTGAAAATATTGTTTCAAAGATGAGAATTCTTGACGAAAGCACGAAGACATTGCAGGGTGATATTACTGCTTTTGACGTGGAAGCATTGGGGCTCGAGAAGGCCGAGGTGACATTTGGAGATCTTCTTCTTAGTAATGCTCCAGAATTTTATAAAATTGAGGATGCGCTTAAGGCATTTATTAGCTTCTTGAAACAGGAAGATGATGTTCATGCGCTTATTCTCTTTCAGAACTCTTCCGAAATGCGTCCCTCGGGAGGATTTATAGGGAGCTATGCCGACCTCGTGTTTAATCATGGGAGTATTCTGCGTTTTGATGTAGAGGACGTGTATGATCCCGATGGTCAGCTTGACGCAAGAGTGATACCGCCAAAGCAATTGCAGGGCATTACAGAGGTATGGGGTGCTCGTGACGCCAATTGGTTTTTTGATTTTCCTCAATCGGCGGATAAAGTGAAATTCTTTTTAGAAGAATCAAAAATCTACAAAGAAAAGAATACAAAGTTCCCGCTTGTAATTGCTATAAACGATACGGTATTGCAAAGCATCTTAAGCCTCGTGGGACCTATTAAGCTTTTGTATTATAACCTTACGGTTGATAGCAATAATTTCCTTCCATTAATCCAGGAAGAAGTGGAGGCAGGAAAGGATAATAAGCATGGTGAGCCAAAAAGAATACTTAAAGTACTTACACCACTTTTGCTTGAAAAACTTAAAAATCTTCCTCCTGGAGATAAAAGGAAATTATTTGAAATAATAGGAGGGCATCTCTCAAGTAAAGATATTATGATTCATAGTGAGCATGAAGGCATCCGCTCATTTTTAAAGAGTAAGGAGTGGACTGGAGAGAGTTTTGCGATCCCTCCACGATGGAATGGAGATTATATCGCTCTTGTGAATACGAATATTGCGGGCGGGAAGAGTGATTATTTTATTGATCAAGAAATTGATCTTGTAAGTCAGCTTACCCTAGAAGGCGATGTGCTTAATAATCTTATCGTAAAAAGAACTCATTCTGGCAATACGCGCTCAGAATGGTGGTATCGTGCAATAAATGAAAATTATATAAAAGTACTCACTCGCGAGGGTGCTCGATTTGGGTTTGTGAGGGGTAATACCGAAAAAGCTTTTTATAATGGAGCTCGCTACAAGAAAGATGAATGGACTACCGATCGTGAACTTGCACGTATTGAATCTACGATGCAGTTTCTTCCTAAGAGCGATGTGTGGGTTTCGGGGGAGGGTGATAAAACGAGCTTTGGAACGTGGTTTAGAGTGAGGGCTGGGGAGAGTAAGACGCTTCATATGGATTACAAAGTTCCTCGGGCTTTCGATATCAATACTTCGAATTACTCGTTCGTTTTTGATAAGCAATCCGGCGTACGTAGATCGGTTAAC
>MHJO01000033.1:2118-3925 GCA_001818015.1 Candidatus Harrisonbacteria bacterium RIFOXYD1_FULL_40_9
GAATTATGAATCAAGAAGCGGGGAAGGACGTATCCG
Source organism: Candidatus Harrisonbacteria bacterium RIFOXYD1_FULL_40_9 (assembly GCA_001818015.1). Taxonomy (GTDB): domain Bacteria; phylum Patescibacteriota; class Minisyncoccia; order UBA6257; family XYD1-FULL-40-9; genus XYD1-FULL-40-9. The sequence continues at coordinate 2,155 of MHJO01000033.1, forward strand.
TCTAGATATGGAGTTTATGCACGCACGATGAATGAGCGCACTATTAGATCATTAGTTTTCGAGTTTCTATTATTTTATGGAGCAGTAAATCGACCGATGTCGTTTTTCGACATTTATCGTTATTTAAAAAGGAAAACTGTGGAATGGAATATATCTCAGATTTATGCAGTGCTTAATTCATTGCTTTCCGAAGGAGTTATTCGTACGCATGAGGGATTGTATAGTGTTTCGCATTTGACACACGAGACACTCCCGCGACGTTCACAAGATGTATGTGGAGATAAAAAATGGATGATATTTATGCGATATTCCCGAGTATTTCGTTTTATTCCATTTCTAGGGGCAGCATGCGCGGCAGGATCCATGAGTCTTGGAAATGTTCACGAAGGCTCGGATTTTGACACATATATTGTGGCACAAGAGAAAAGAATGTTTACTATGCGCTTCTTTTTAATTTTGCTTACGGGGATGCTAGGCAGTAGAAGATCGGGGCATCACAAGAAGGAAGAGGGAAGTAATAAGCTGTGCTTCAATCATTTTGTCACCGCTAAGTCTCTCCTTCTTAAGCCTTCTTATAATATGTATTGGCAAGAACTCTATGCGCATTTTGTTCCGCTCTATGGAGACAAGAAGATTATTGAACAATTAAGAGAAATTAATGCATGGACTAAGGCAATGAAATATACTGATGATAGGCGATATGGAGGAGATGCAAAAAACATAATTTGTCGTGTTGTTGAATATTTACTTCATGGAGTAATGGGAGATTTTTTTGAAATGGTTTTGAAAAAAATCCAATTATATAAAATTAATACCTCTGTTCTTTGTGCAGAATATGAGCCTCGAATTCGGGTAAGCGACGATGAATTAGAATTTCATCCCGATACTCGAAGGATTAAGGAGTGGATGAAAAAAATAACAGCCCATCGTGGGGGCCGTTAGTGTATGGCATGTGGTATGCGTCTCTGTCTCATAATATGAGTCCCTAGCTTTTCGAGAATCCGTTTTTTTAATTGCCAAAGCCATTGTTGCGAGCATTGGAGCTTTGCGGCAAGCTTTCGATGCGATAACTGTTCGTGGTTTTTTATTCCAAACAGATATGATACAATTACTTTTTCCTCGTCCGTGAGATATTGAAATGCCTTCTCGAGTGCGTCTATGTCTTCTTCTATCTCAGGTGAATTTTTTGAGGATATAGTTTGTGTGTTGTATTCGTAGGTCGGTGCTTCTGTAGATAGAGAGGTTTTTCTATTTCGTGTATGAAGCATTAATAAATCTTTGATTTTCTTGACACTTGGAGAGTATTTGTGTCCTCGTGCTTTTTTTAAAAGCTCTGCGACGAGCATAATGTTGTTATCTCCCTCCTTTTCTATCTCTTGAACGAGTTCTTCTTTTATAGAAAGGATTTTTCCAATCATATTTGTTTGATTTCGTGGAACTCTCATGATTCCTTGATGCTCAAGGCTTTCAATGATCCTTTTTTTGATATGCCATATTGCATACGTGGAGAATTTTATCGGCTTCCCTGTGGCCTCATTTTTCCTCTCGCAGTCATAGCTTTCGATTGCGTTCATGAGCCCAAGGTTACCTTGCCCGATAAGATCTATGAGTCTATCAATAGAAATTCTCTCGTATTTGAGCGCAATACTTACTACAAAACGTAAATGACTATGGATTATAGATTCTTGCGCTTTCATGCTTCGAGTCTTTTTGTACTCCTTTAAGAGTTCTGCTTCTTTGTCCGCCGATAAGAATTGAAACTGAGATATTT
>MHJO01000033.1:4032-4247 GCA_001818015.1 Candidatus Harrisonbacteria bacterium RIFOXYD1_FULL_40_9
ATTTGATTCTTCTTAAGGCAATGTCCTCGAGTTGGCGTATTCGTTCTCGTGATACTTTGAATATTTTTCCTATTTCTTCAAGGGTCATGGGTGGATTTCCGTCGAGACCGAAGCGGAGATTGATGATATCCTGATCGCGTCTTTTAAGTTCATTTACAACATTTCGGACGAAGATTCTGATTTCATGTAATTCTTCTTCGCGCTTACTATCTTCT
>MHJO01000033.1:4299-7305 GCA_001818015.1 Candidatus Harrisonbacteria bacterium RIFOXYD1_FULL_40_9
CGTCATCAAAAAATGTAGAGGTAAGTGGAATTACTTTTATACGGAGCGCTCTATCGAGTACACTTTGGACGGTTTCTACCATTGTGTTTTGGAACATTTTTTTCTTCCTTAGTTTTTCTGTGATTGTTTTTGCGTCAGGTATTGCATGCGGATATTCGCGCTTCAATTCACTTATGATTTTTCGTATTTCATTTATGAAGAAAAGTATGCCACTTTGAAAACCGAGCGGATGATTTTTTTTGCTTCGTAGAATATAATTTTTAATCCAACAAGTAGCATATGTACTGAATGCATTTCTTTTGTGCGTGTAGGGGCTCAACAGATCGAGATTATAAAGATGAACTGCGCGTATAAGTCCTATGTTTCCATATCCTATGAGATCTGGTAATTCATCTCTGTTCTTTGCATACTTGCGAGCGATCGCAATGACAAGTCTCATATTGGCTTTGATAAACTCCTCTTCTGCGTTTTTGTCTTTATCTCTCTTTATGCGGAGAAGAAGATTGTATTCTTCATCTTTTGTAAGAAGCGGAAATTGATCAACCTCCTTCATGTATTGGGCTACGATGTCCATTCTATTCCTTTCTTCTCTTGTTATTAAAGAACAATTTTATTATATGCTCTTAGACTCTATTGACAATGATTGAGGGTGCGCTAAAATATTTCACTAGCAGACAAAGGTCGGTATTGCCAATTATAAAAGTTTATATATTTATGAATTTCAAACCTCTTTCGGATCATTTATTTATCGAACCAATCGAGGAATCCAAGACAACGAAGTCAGGCATTGTATTACCCGATACTGCAGAAAGAGAAAAACCTATTAAGGGAAAAGTTATCGCAGTTGGGGAGGGAAAGCTCAATGAGAAAGGTGAGCGTAATCTAATGTCAGTGAAAGTCGGCGATGTCGTTCTTTTTAAAAAATACGGTCCCGATGAAATCGAAATCGAAGGGAAAAAGTATTTAGTCGGTGAAGAGAATGATATATTAGCAATTATTCAATAAGATACTAGGATGGCTAAACAAATTATTTTTAACGAAAAAGCACGCGCTGCATTGAAGCGTGGGGTTGATAAGCTCGCAAATGCAGTTAAGGTCACTCTTGGCCCACGTGGTCGAGCGGTGGTTTTGGCAAAAAGCTTTGGATCCCCTGTGATTACCCATGATGGTGTAACAATTGCAAAGGAGATTGAACTTGATGATAAGGTTGAGAATGTGGGTGCAGAACTTGTAAAGGAAGTTGCTTCAAAAACAAACGATAGTGCAGGTGATGGCACGACAACCGCTACCCTGCTTGCTCAGGTATTAATTAATGAAGGGTTGAAGAATGTTACCTCGGGTGTTGATCCTGTGGGTATGCACCGCGGAATGAAAAAAGCATATGAAACAACACTCGTAGCCCTCAAAAAAATCTCGAAGAATATCAGTAACGATGAGGAAGTTGCTCATATTGCAACTATTTCTGCTCGCGACAAAGAGCTTGGGAGATTGATTTCCGAAGTTATTAAGCAAGTTGGAAAAGATGGAGTTGTGACTGTTGAGGAATCAAAGAGCCTTGGACTTTCAAAAGAACTTGTGGAGGGAATGCAATTTGATCGTGGATATGTGTCACCCTATATGGTGAGCAATCAGGATCGAATGGAGGCAGTGCTCGAGGATCCATTTGTGCTTGTGACTGACCAGAAAATTTCGAGCATCAGTGTTCTTCTGCCAATCTTGGAAAAAATTGTTCAGAGCGGCAAAAGGGATTTAGTGATTATTGCAGAAGATGTTGATGGCGAAGCCCTCGCGACACTTGTCGTGAACAAGCTCCGTGGAGTATTTAATGTACTTGCTATTAAGGCTCCTGGATTTGGAGATCGCAGAAAGGAAATGCTTCAAGATATCGCAGCGGTTACTGGCGCAGAATTTATTTCCGAGGAAGTAGGACGTAAATTGGATTCAGTTGATCTTGCTGTGCTTGGTAAAGCACATAGGGTGGTTGCAACAAAAGACAATACCACAATTGTTGGAGGCAAAGGAGCGAAGACCGAGATTGATAAGCGCATTGCGCAGATTAAAAATCAACTCGCGAAGGTTGAATCAGATTTTGATAAAGACAAATTACAAGAGCGACTCGGAAAGCTTTCCGGTGGGGTAGCGGTTATTAAAGTGGGTGCCGCAACGGAAGTCGAGCAGAAAGAAAAGCAGCACAGGATTGAAGATGCGGTTGCTGCCACAAAGGCTGCTATTGAAGAAGGGATTGTTCCTGGAGGCGGAGTGGCACTTATTCGTGCGGCAGATGCGGTAAAGGAACTTATTCGTGATCTTGATAAACAAAAGAGTGTTGATGGAAAGGCTGATTTTGATAATGCAACATTTTCTGAAATTATTGGCGCAAAGATTGTGCTTGATGGACTCTATGCTCCTATTAAGCAGATTGCGGAGAATGCAGGCTTCGATGGCGCAGTTGTTCTCGATAAAGTCCTTGCGGGAAAAGATGATTTTGGTTTCAATGCAGCTATTGGAAAATTTGAGAATCTCGTGCAAGCCGGCGTGATTGATCCAACAAAAGTAACTCGTCTCGCACTTCAGAATGCAGTTTCGATCGCATCAATGCTTCTTATTACTGAGGCAGTTGTTTCGGATAAACCAGAAAAGAAAGATAAAACAAATCTTCCTCAAATGGAAGGTATGGGAGAAATGGGCGATTATTAAAGAAGAAAGACGATGTGTGTTTAAAACCGGCGAGCAATGCCGGTTTTAATTTTTTATAGGAATAGTAGACTAATAAACAGCACTCAGCTTTTTTTATACGAGGGAGTGATATGTTCTCTTCTTATATGACATTTGAACAATTTCTTTCTTTTCTTCAGCGAAGCCGTATGTATGAATGGAGATATGTTCGAGTAGGTGATTGTGATGATGAATTATTAATTCGCGTACTTCACGATGCCCATAATCTTTGGCTTTGTCCTCTTGGTGTGGTTGTCTATATGTGTTATAGAAAATACATTTCTCCGAGGC
>MHJO01000034.1:0-212 GCA_001818015.1 Candidatus Harrisonbacteria bacterium RIFOXYD1_FULL_40_9
ATCAAGCGTTCACTTTTGGTCGTTCAGGACTTCGACTTTTTACCGGCCTTCAGAAAGAGAGAATCACCTTTAATGATGTTGCTGGACTCAAAGAGGCAAAGGAAGAACTTCGGGAGGTGGTTGATTTTCTTAAAAATCCCAAAAAATATACTGATATCGGAGCGGAAATTCCTCGTGGAGTGCTCCTTGTTGGCCAACCAGGCACAGGCAAA
>MHJO01000034.1:291-944 GCA_001818015.1 Candidatus Harrisonbacteria bacterium RIFOXYD1_FULL_40_9
TTGTGGGAGTTGGTGCGAGTAGGACAAGGGATGCGTTTCTAACCGCGAAACGAGCCGCGCCCTCTATTCTTTTTATAGACGAAATTGATGCGGTAGGTAGGGAGCGAGGTACCGGACTAGGAGGAGGTCACGATGAACGTGAGCAGACCCTAAATCAGATTCTCGTTGAGATGGACGGATTTGATCATGACACTAAGGTTATTGTGCTTGCAGCGACTAATAGGCCTGATGTTCTCGACAAAGCTCTTCTTAGGCCCGGAAGATTTGATAGACGCGTTGTGCTTGATCTTCCCGATATTCGTGACAGAGAAGAGATATTAAAAATTCATGCTCGTACTAAGAAATTACCAAAGGATATTGATTTTCATCGTATTGCGCTTCGAACTCCGGGATTCTCGGGCGCTGATCTTGCAAATCTCGTAAATGAAGCGGCATTATTTGCTGCACGGCACAATAGAACGGTGGTAACTCAGCAGGATTTTCATGATTCCATAGAAAGAGTCATTCTTGGTCCTGAGCGACGTACGCGTGTGATTTCTGATAAAGAAAAGGAAATGACTGCATATCACGAAGCGGGTCACGCACTTATTGCCGTGTCTTTAAAAGATACTGATCCGGTTCATAAAGTATCAATTGTCTCGCGTGGCATGGCG
>MHJO01000034.1:1016-5103 GCA_001818015.1 Candidatus Harrisonbacteria bacterium RIFOXYD1_FULL_40_9
GCGGTTATGCTTGGGGGGTATGCCGCTGAAGGCGCGGTATTTGGAGATATAAGTACGGGAGCGAGCAATGACCTAAAGGAAGCATCAGCTCTTGCTCGTAGCTTGGTAACGCGTTATGGGATGAGTAAGCTTGGTCCTATTACGTTTGGAAAAACTGATGAATTGGTATTTTTTGGAAGAGAAATAAGTTCTGAAAAGAACTACTCAGAAGCAGTAGCAACAAGAATAGATAACGAAATTGAGCGTATTATTAAAAACGCATTAAAAGTTGCAGAGAAAATTATTGCAGGCAAGCGAAATGTACTCGAGGCAATTGCGAAAGCGCTTACTGAAAAAGAAACACTTGAGCATGAAGATTTTTATGCACTTGTAAAGCGTTTTGTCATTAAGCCTATTGCAGTCCCCTTTTAATTAAAGCTCTTTTGCTCTTATCTTGACTCATTGCTGTATATCTCTTTAATTAAAGAGATTGGGGGCGAGTAGTTCAGTGGTAGAACGCTGTCCTTATAAGACAGAAGTCGAAGGTTCGATCCCTTCCTCGCCCACATTTTTAATGCTATTTTAAATGGAGGTGATTCGAATGGGAAAGGGATCGGGAAAACGGTCCGCCAGATGGCGGATCCGCAAAATATCAAGATATACCGAAATGTTGTGCAAAATCCTCCGCTTCGCTACGGAAATCGCATAACAACGGCTATATAAAATATTTATTTTTTAACCTAAAAAATTATGGAATCAGAAAAACAACACGTTGAGCATGAGCCAACACCACGAGACATAAGTCAAGAATTTTTAAACATGGATTGGTCTGAATTTCATGGCTTTCTGCGCACTTTGCGAGATGAGCCCGCGCTCTCGATTACTATTGATTGGAAGGATGTGCCAACAGCGAGAAGACTTAAAGCATTTTTAGAAGATATGCGTGCTAAGTCGCGTGGGCAAAAACGTACTGCCACTATCCGTGCCACAGAAGCTCAGTATATGCAGGAGCTCAACGTGTTTGCTTCAGGTGTCAAACGGGAACTAGTGGAAGAAAAATAAATTACATCGCCTAATGCGGCATATACGGTTCCTGCTTCACTTCGTCTATGTTGCCAACGCAATATCGTATATACCGGAACGAATGACGACGTGAGGATATCCTTCCTCGTCCACAATACATATACACGCATACATCATAAAACCGCGAAACATTCGCGGTTTTATGATCTTACGATACGCTATTTATCTTATGAATAAATCTACAATAAGTCCTAGCAAGAATTCCTGAAGATTTGGAGCGTTATTAAGTGATTGCGGTGCTGGAGTGGGGGCTTCTTGTGTAGGTGCTGGAGTGGGCGTGGGTTCAGCCGAAGGATAAGGGGTGGGTGAGGTAACTGTGGGGTTTTGGGAAGGATAAGGCTGTGTGTTATTGATTTGATTTTGGTACTGTTCTCGATATTGTTCTTCGTACGCTTTTCTGTATTCTTCTTTAAATTGTTGATCAGGAGGAAAAGGCACGTTTGTATTTATAGGTTGATCATTGCGCGATTCCTGATTAATAGGCATAGGTTGCCTGTCCCCTTCTTTTCTATTTTCCACTCCACACTTCTCTGGATAAGCTTTACAGAAATCATCCCTCACTTGGTTTTGATTTTCTAAAAGTTGATTAGGATTATTGCATCGTTCTGGATAAGCTTTACAAAAATCCTCTTGTGCGCCTTCTTGGAGGGGTCTTTTCTCGAATTGTTGTGATTCTTGTGGATAACGGCCGCATTGTTCAGGATTTTCTTTGCAAATCTCCATAGGAGGTCGTCCCTGCATTCCTTCGTTTCCACGTATTTCTTTTTGATTTCGAAAATCGAAACACGATTTAATTTGTGAAAAAGACTCATCTTGTGGAGAAAGCCCTCCTTGTTGTAGTTTTCTAAGTGTTTCTTCTCCACCCTGTGTGGCAATGCACTTCATTGTCTCTTCCGATAACATACCTTGTCCTTCCTGTGATTTACCTCCTTGTTGGAAATTTTCGCCTTCGTATGCGTTCTTAAAACTTTTTTCGAAACATGATCTCATTTTATCGCCCATGTTTTCACGAGGCATTTCTTCGCCGCGTTCAATTTTCTCTAATGCATCTCTTCCGAGAGTTTCTTGAAGGCATTGGCGCACATTAGGAGGCATGTTGCTAAGATTTTCCTTGAACTTTTTCTTGCCTTCTTCCATTCTTTCTAGTTCTTCGGGTTTTATCATTCCTTGCTCCTTTGCCCAATTGAAGCATGTTTCTTGGTTATCGGGATTATTACAGAATGATTCGCATTGTCTTCCCTTGCATCCTCCGGGACCTTTCCCGCCTGTCCTTCTCATCATTTCAACTTCCTCTTTTGTTGCGAAACCCTGCTTTTCTGCAAACACAATACATGTTTCCATGTTATTTTCGTCATCACAATACGCTTCGCAGCTTTCTTTTGAGTCACATCCTCCCGGCGTTTCGCCACGCTTTAATTGTTCGGCAAATTTTCGTGCATGTCGTGCTTCGTCGCCTTTTATAAATCCTGCTTTTTCACCAAAAGCCACGCACTCTTCAATGTGATTAGGGTTTTTGCAATATGCTTCGCACGCTGCCTTATTTGTACAGTTGCCGGGAGTTTTCCCTCCTTCTTTAAGGATCGCTCGAACTTTTTTTGCTTCCTCGAGATCTTTGTCTTTTAAGACTCCGTGCTTTTCTCCCCATTCGACACACGCTTCAATATTATTAATATTGTTGCAGTATGATTCACAGGTTGTTTGAGTTTTACATCCCCCTGGGCCACCTTCCTCCCCGAGAATTTTTGAAAATTTCTCAATATCATTATCTGATGTTTCGCTTATTGGTCCTTCGAGGAGTTTGTGTTTTTTTGCGAACGCAAAGCATCCCGCAAAATTATCTGGGTTATCGCAAAAAGTTCGACAATCTTTTTCGTTTTTACACCCCCCAAGCTCTGTGACTGGAAATTGAATATCGGGCTTTGACTGTGCAAATGCAACCGAGACAATCAGTCCTGCAAGAAGGGCGGAGCTTGCGAGGATAAAGAATGATATTTTATAGGATCTGGTCATGGTTACTCAAATGGATTTTTATAAATATTAAATGGATTTGTTTTTCCAACTGGATTAAGTTCGGGAGTCGCGCCTTGGAGAGGGCTCGTAGGAACTTCGACTTCTTGAGTGTTTGTAATGTCTTCTAGTGCTTGTTCGGTTTCATTTAAAATTGTTTCGGTACTCGGCGGAGTCTCTTCTTCGGTTCTTATTTTACTCCAATAGAAGTATCCTGCGACGAGAAGCGAAATAATGATAATGCTTGTAATCGTTGCAATATGTTTGTTCATGTATGTATAATATGTGATTAATTATATCCGACCACTTTTAATAATGATGACGAGGTTCTATTGTTAATTGTAATAGACATTGTACAATCTGTTACTAGTTGTTATCCACATGTTCGGGCACTTAGCTCAGTGGTAGAGCGACTCGTTTACACCGAGTAGGTCGGGGGTTCAATCCCCTCAGTGCCCACCACTAAAAAATATTAAAAATCTTTTTTGGGGTTGAATCAGAAAGGGGTCGGGAAAACTGGTTTTCCCGTGGCGGAGCACACGAACCGCAGGGTTCGTGGGAGTCCCGATGAAATCGGGGCGACATGAAATCCCCTCAGTGCCCACAAAAAGAATTTAGGTAATGATATTGACATATATAGTAATATGTGCTATTATATAAATATACTTTTAATAACCTTTCTTTTTCTTTCTACGCGAGTATAGTGAATGCAGTATACGTTAACAATTTAAAAAAGGTGGCATCGCGTGGACCCACGAAAACTTACCGTCGAGACTCTGCAAGAGATCGGTCTTGTGATGGTTCATAAGAAATCACAGACAATCTCTTTTTGGAAATCATGGAGGACATTCGGCAATAACGAACTTCGAGTTGGGATGTGCGATGACGATAAACTTCCCTCGATGTGTCATTGTGGTATTATGTTCCTCATGTTGTTTTTGGAAAAAATTATGGAGCGGGAATTCATAATGAAAGAAGACGAAAATAATATTTATTTTTACCGCGAGGATTATTACAA
>MHJO01000034.1:5118-6019 GCA_001818015.1 Candidatus Harrisonbacteria bacterium RIFOXYD1_FULL_40_9
ATTTTCAAAATCACGAGATGAATTAATAAAAGACCTAAGCAGGGTCTTTTTCATTTAACCCAAAGTGTTTAGATCTAAACACTTTGGGTTACGTTGAGTTCTAAATTGTTTCGATTTGGCACAAATTGTTTAGAAATAAACATTTTGTGCCAACTATCGAAAAACCCGATAATCGCATGAAACCTACATCTTTTATTTTTTGTTTCAAAATGTTTAGAAACATTGATCAGATCGCAATAAGTCAGTAAGCGCATGGATACTCACTTTTTGCCAATTTCGTGTTTTTGAGTGTTTAGAAATAAACAATTTGAAACAAATTTCGGGGGTCATAAATAAGGCAAGTGTTTATTTCTAAACACTTGCCTTAAAATTGGTTCTCGTAATACTTACTACATGAATACAGTCGGTGTACTTGGAGAAGATCTTGCGACTCACTATTTAGAAGAAAGAAGCTACAGTATTCTTGATCGAAATTTTAGAGAAAAGTTTGGAGAGATTGATATCATTGCAAAGTCTCCTGATGGAATACTAGTGTTTGTGGAAGTTAAAACGTTATTTTATAAAAAAAATTTGCCGGATGAAACCGGCAATAGTAATCGGCAATTTGATATATTGTCGCCACAAGACGAGATGACTCAATCGAAGATTCGAAAACTTTATCGGGTGTGTGAATTCTATGCACGAAAGTACGAAAAGCTTATTGATGAAGAAAGGGGATGGCAAATTGATTTTATAGGAATTTCTGTTTTCGACATGAATCCAAAAAATGAAGATGACGTGATAATTGCACATTATGAGAATATCGCAGGGTAAGGAAGGGGGCTTGACAATTATATATTATATATTTCTAATAAAACCTATACATTCATTGATTTTTAATTTGACTGATTGTATACATTGT
>MHJO01000034.1:6031-6290 GCA_001818015.1 Candidatus Harrisonbacteria bacterium RIFOXYD1_FULL_40_9
TAAGTTTTTTGATTTCTTAACAAGGGAGAGTGTTGTCGTTTTTAATTCCCGGACACAAAGGAAGGGAGAGTATGTGGATCAGCAGGGTCGACGATTCGGAATCTTGATGGATTATGAAAATTTCGAAAAAAATGTCGAGGAAGGGGAATGGATTAGGGATTTTTCATGGCTCACGCAGCCTATATTGGAACGAGGCGTGATCATTATTGCGTGTGTCTTTTTTCCAGATCACCTGACGGGACGTATCCCGCTTCAGACT
>MHJO01000034.1:6302-6701 GCA_001818015.1 Candidatus Harrisonbacteria bacterium RIFOXYD1_FULL_40_9
AAGACGGGGAGCTGGTGACTTTGGAGTGAAGGATACCGACACCGTTGATGCGCGCATGGATCAATTTGGAAAATTTGTCATCGATCAGACGTATATTACCGATCTTGTTGTGGTAACAGGGGACGGTGGTTTTCAGGAGCTTTTGAAATTCGCAGAACATCGCGGCAAGGGAGTTTCTCTTATTTCGGCAGCCGACGCAGTGTCGGGGCGATTCATTATCCAAGAGAGACAGTTTAATTTGAAGCTTGTGTAAAAAAGTCATATGCACATTATTAGTAAAGGACCAGAAATTGGTCCTTTTGTTTTTTGTATATAAAAAGAAATCGTCCCATTGCCCATGGAGCTTATTCCGTAGGCAATGGGACGATATGTAAAAAACTAGCTACTAGTCGACTTGGC
>MHJO01000035.1:0-954 GCA_001818015.1 Candidatus Harrisonbacteria bacterium RIFOXYD1_FULL_40_9
ATGTGCATGAGCATTTCCCGTTTCAATAATATCGAGGATTTCCTTGTCGTTCAAAGCCTCCTTTTTTGCCCTAAAAGACTCAAAATGCTTTGAAATGAGGCTTGAAAGCGCCTCTTTAAATACTGAATAACTCGAAGTCTTGTGGTGTTCGATTACCTCATCTTTAGTGATGTTTTCGAACGCACTATAGATTTCAATAAGGTTACTTATGCCAGGTCTACTTTTTGGACTATAAGCGATTGAAGACTCGGAATCCGTAACTGCGCGTTTGATTTTCTCTTCAATTACTTCCGGGGCATCATCGAGGAATACGCATCCCGAAGGATCAGATTTCGACATTTTCTTTTCTGGATTTTGTAGGCTCATTACTCGGGGGGTTTTTGTAAGAAGCGCCTTTGGTTCTTTGAATATTTCACCAAATACTCCATTAAACTTGCGAGCGAGCGTGCGCGCAAGTTCTAAGTGTTGAAGCTGATCTTCTCCTACAGGAACATATTCTGCGCCATAAAGAAGAATATCTGCGGCCATAAGTATTGGGTATGTAAAAAGTCCAACATTCGCAAATTCTTCTTTTTGGGCTTTGTCCTTGAATTGTGTCATACGCGATAGTTCGCCAAAAGGAGTGAGTGTGCTTAATATCCATGCGAGTTCAGTTACGAAAGGAATATGTGATTGAATGAAGAGAATAGACTTATTGGGATCAAGTCCTGCTGCAATAAAATCTTTTAAAAGATTTTTAATTTCTTCTGGTTTTTTGCGTGGATCAAAGTGCTCGGTGAGTGAGTGATAATCGGCAACAAAAAAACAACAGTCATATGTTTCTGAATTTTGTAACTCAATAAAATTCTTGAGTGCGCCGAGGTAATTACCAAGATGGAGTCGTCCTGTGGGCTGTATGCCCGAAATGAGAATTTTCTTTTCTTTCGTCATTATCGATATTATACCTCAATCAAC
>MHJO01000035.1:964-2640 GCA_001818015.1 Candidatus Harrisonbacteria bacterium RIFOXYD1_FULL_40_9
CCATTGGCCTGCGTTTTGTTTTATTAAACAAGAATTGTCCTATTTGGTCTCGAATGAGATTTTTGAGATAATCGGCATCGATATGTTGCTGACGGGGGATTCGGGCAAGAATTGACTTCAGCTTTTCACGAATTTCGTCAATAACTCCTTGATTTTCGCGGAGATAAATAAATCCACGGGAAATAATATTCGGGTTTTTTATGAGTCGGCCTGTGTGTCTATCAAGCGTCGCAATAATAACTACCATACCCTCTGCGGCGAGAACGCGTCTATCGCGGAGCACAACTTCGCCTACATCTCCTACGCCTAATCCATCAACCATGACATATGACGCTGGAACACTGTCTTTTGTGATGGTGGCTTTATCGGGTTTCATTTCTACGACTTGGCCGTTATCAAGAAGAAGAATGTTTTGTCGTGGAATACCGCTTTCCTCAGCGAGCCTCGCATTTGTTGCGCGCATAAAAAAGTATCCATGAACGGGAATGAAATATTTCGGCCTTAAGGCTTTCATAACCATTTTTAATTCTTCTTGGGGCGCGTGTCCGCTCGAATGGACATCAACAATTTTTGAGTAATACACATCAGCGCCTTGCCGTGCGAGGTTGTCTTTTAGTGTCTGCACACTTCGTTCGTTTCCTGGAACAATAGAAGAAGAGAAGATAATGGTATCATGAGGCTTAATTTGGATATAGTGATGCTCGCCGTTTACGATTTTCATAAGGCTTGCGTTTGGCTCGCCCTGTGCGCCTGTTGAGAGTATGAGAACTTTATCGTCTTTGTATTTATGAATATCTTCGAGTTGGATTAATGTGCCTTTGCCCATTTTGATGTGACCAAGGTTTTGTGCGATCTGGACATTTGATCTCATTGATCCACCACTTACTGCAACGTGCCTGCCCATTCTTTCTGCGATTTGAATGATTTTATCGATACGGCTTATAAGAGAGGCGAAAATACCAACAATAATTCTGCCCTCCGCTTTTTTGAATATCTCTTCAAGATTTTTTTCAACGACTTGTTCAGGAAGCGAGAAGCCGGGCTCTTCTGCATTTGTGCTGTCAAGTAAAAGCGTATGCACTCCTTGTTTGCCAATTTTCTCGAGTTCTTCGAGGTGTTTTACGCGTGATCCTGTTTCTGATTCAAGCTTGAAATCAGCAAAATGAACCATACGTCCTACTGGAGTAATAAGATTAATGCCCGTGGTATCGGGAATATTATGCGCAACATGGAAGAATTCTGCAGAAAAATATTTACCGAGCTTTACATGGTCGCCGTTTTTTATGATTTCGATATTAAGTTTGCCGGCATTCGGAAATTCTTCCTGGCGTTTGTTAATAATTGCTCTTGTGAGCGCGGTTGTATATATAATCGGATTTCCAAGCTTTTGCATTACGTAGGGGAGTGCGCCAATATGATCGTAATGAGCATGGGTAAGAATAACCGCCTTTATATTTTGCTTCTTGCTTTCAAGGTATGTGGTATTCGGAATAATGTAGTCAATGCCGGGGGTTTCGTCCTCAGGGAATTGAAGCCCAAGGTCCATGATGATAATTTCGTCTTTATACTCGAAAAACATTGAGTTTCTGCCAACTTCTTCAAGTCCTCCTAATGGAACAAAAAGTACAGATTCTTCATCGTGAGTAATATTAATTGTCGACTCTGGATTTTCTATA
>MHJO01000035.1:2655-4736 GCA_001818015.1 Candidatus Harrisonbacteria bacterium RIFOXYD1_FULL_40_9
GTGCGTGTATGTTTTTTGATTAATGGAATCATGTTGTTTTATTAATTAATGTTAATTAAGGTGTGCCGAGGGAGGGATTCGAACCCTCATGCCGTGAGGCGCTCGCCCCTGAAGCGAGTGCGTCTGCCAATTTCGCCACCTCGGCTAACCCTTATCGTAAGGCCCGCGTGGTATTAATATACCAGGACTTAATCGTATCAAATTTATGCGCAGGAGTTAAAACCCACTTTGCGTCAAAGCCTTTGATGCGTGGCTCGGTGATGTGGAGGTAATGAGGAGCATAAAGAAAAAGTACGGGATAATCTTGAATAATTGCTGATTGAAGTGTGGTGAGATCACTTTGTCTTTTTTCTGGATCACTATTTTGTCTAATTGATTCTATGAGATTGTCTGCGCTTTTATTTTGATAAAGCGCAAGATTTAATCCTGGGTAAAATCGTTGTGATGAATGCCAGAATGAGAAAAAATCTGGTTGTCGACCTGTGATGTTGCCAAATAATGTTATCTGATAATTACGAGAGGGAATAATATCTTTATTAATGCTATCAATACTTACGATGTCGAGCGTGACTTTACTTCCTACTGCTTCAAGATTTTCTCGAATAATTTGCGCGGTTTTTACAAGAAGTGGTGTGTCGGGAGTAGTAATAGTAAATTCAAGAAGCACTATTGCATCACCAAGTCTTCGTGTCCTTATTCCTTTGTGGTCGCTATTTGGCTTCCAGCCACTTGATTCAAGAATGGTGTGCGCTTTTGTGGGATCATATTCTTTTGGAACATTCACCGAGGGACTATATCCAGAAGAGCCAGGGACAAGTGGACCACTTACGGTTATCGCGTGTCCAAGAAATACTTCATCAATGATTCTTTTTCTATCGATTGCATAATCGAGCGCAAGGCGCACATTTTTTTCTTTAAGTGGAAGGCTTGAGTTTTGATTCAAAAATAATGCGTAATATTGAGGAAGAAGCAATGAGTAGACGACATGACTTCGAGAGATCTCCTTGGTGATTCGTGGATCGAATGTTCCAAACCCGCTTATTTCGCCTGCATTAAATCCCGCAACAAGGTCTTCGAGTGAAGAATAAAATTTAAAATCGACGAAGTGTATGAGAGGCGCATTGCCATAATAGTGGTCATTTAATGCAAGTGTGTATTTTGTAATGAACCCATCTTTGCGTTTCTGATATGAATCGAATTTATAAGGTCCACTTCCTATTGCTTCAATACTATATTCAGAAAGTCTCAAATTAGTCGGTGGTATGTGGTCGAATATATGCTTTGGGATAATGGGAAGATCCTTTAAATTGTCATTAAAAAATACATACGGAGTTCGAATAGTGAGTCGAACTTCTTTCTCGCTTACACGTTCCGCCACAACTCCCTGCCATGTTGTAAAAAGAGGAGAGAATGCGTTGGGGTTTTGAATCGTTTGAATGGTAAATACTACATCGTCGCTTGTGATCATTTCTCCGTCGTGCCATAAAACATTGTCTTTTAATCGAACTGTCCATACGCGCTTTCCATCGTCTTTGATTGACTCGGAAAGCGCATCAAGTGTTTCAAAGAGTAGTTTGCTGATTGTTCTGTCAATATCATTATTCGTAAGAATTGGATTTATTGCGGTAAGTTGACCAACAAATCCTTCGCTATACCTTCCGCCGGGAAGCGGCTTTTTGTAGGTATATTCATCAGTTGCCTCTATTGCGAGAATGGCACCGCTAACAATAAAAATAACTAAAGCTCCGTAAAAAAGAAGTCTTTCGACTTTCGAAAACGATTGAACTATGTGAATAAGTCTAGAAAACAAGATTGGCAATAGATAATCCTACAAAGACCACAAAACTTACTATTGTGGCAGTAAATACAAACCTTTCGAGTCCGCGACGTACGTGAAACGCTTCAGTTCCTCCAAATACTCCCGAAAGTCCATCGCCTTCTTGAAGAAGGACGAGGGCAATAATAATGAGTGCCACTATAAACTGGCTTGTTTCGAGGATAAAAATAGAATTCATGCGTTAAAATTATTCGTCTCGTTCGCGTTCTACACGACGAAATGAAAAGTTAATTAAGAAATTAAT
>MHJO01000035.1:4800-5017 GCA_001818015.1 Candidatus Harrisonbacteria bacterium RIFOXYD1_FULL_40_9
ACAATGTCAAGAATATTGAGTATAACAGCATTTATTACAATATAGAATAATCCAAGAGTCACGATCACGATGGGCCCAAAAAAAAGCCGTAAAAATGGTCGAATCGTAACATTCATGAGTGTAAATATAAGCGCCACGAGAAGAAGGGATTGAGGAGTTTTTTCCAAGAGGAATCCTGGCACAAAATATGCTGCGGTAAGAAGCGAAATAATGGCAG
>MHJO01000035.1:5080-5342 GCA_001818015.1 Candidatus Harrisonbacteria bacterium RIFOXYD1_FULL_40_9
GATTTTCTGATTTATGAATCATTGTGTTGGTGTTTTCTCGTTTAAAACGCTTGTTTATAAGATAGAAAGGCACGGGGCTTGGATTATGCTTAGTCTCAATACGACTTGTTGCAGAATCAATCATAGTTTCAAGATTGCCATGATCGGCTGTAATGACAAGAGTTACGTCTTCTTTAAGGCACGCTTCTACAATACGACCTAATTGAATATCGAGGGAATCGACCGCTTTTAACGCCGCGTCATAATTTCCACTATGAGCAAT
>MHJO01000036.1:0-12980 GCA_001818015.1 Candidatus Harrisonbacteria bacterium RIFOXYD1_FULL_40_9
GGTCTTTAAGTGGTCGCGGAACATAGGGCTGATCTAATGTATCTTCACGAGCCGCTATAAGATCGAGTAATGCAAGTCCGAAATGAAGATCAGTTTTCCGTGAAATAAAAAATAGGGTTCCTATGATACATATAATTAAAAAAAATCCAATTACTAATTTATTCATTGACTCTCTTTATACTATACACGAGATCATCTATACTTTCATTATCCTATGATCGCTATTTATAGAAAATATCGACCAAAAGTACTCGCGGATCTTATAGGTCAAGATGACATCACGGAAACATTAAAAAACGCGGCTCGTCTCAATAAAATTGGACATTCATATTTGTTCTTCGGTCCACGCGGGACTGGAAAAACGAGTGCTGCTCGGCTTGTTGCAAAAACTCTGAATTGTCTCACTCGAACCACCGACAATAAATTCCACAAAGAAGGCGAGCCTTGTAATCGGTGCACAGCGTGTGAAGAAATTGATAAAGGCCACGCAATTGATGTGATCGAGATTGATGCGGCATCAAACCGAGGCATTGATGAAATGCGCAACCTCAAAGAGCATATAGCACTTGCCCCTATTAGATTGCTGAAAAAAGTATTTATTATTGATGAAGCCCACATGCTTACTCGTGAAGCTTTTAATGCATTACTTAAAACTCTCGAGGAACCACCACTTCACACATGCTTCATTCTTGCGACCACTGAACGAGAAAAAATCCCCGCAACAATTGCCTCTCGTGCACAACGATTTCAATTCAAAAAACTTCCCATTGTAAAAATAGTCGAGAAACTCGAGAAAGTTGTTTCTGCGGAAAATATCAAGACTTCACCGCACGTTCTCGAGCTTATCGCAGAAGCGGCGGAAGGCAGCCTTCGTGATGCTGAATCTCTTCTTGATCAAGTAGTCGCATTTGAAGGCTCCTCAATTGAACTCCGTAACGTTGAACATTTACTAGGAAAAGCGAGTCGAAATCATATTATGAAATTAACACACCTCATACTTTCCTCTGATATAAGCGGGGTACTTCGCTATCTTGCGACGCTCGACGAAGAAGGCTATAATTTGACCCAGCTCACAAAAGATCTCATTCATTACCTTCGAAAAGTTCTTGCGGTAAAAGTTGATCCTGCATTACTCAGTCTTTTTAGGAACGAAGTGTCAAGCGATGAACTAAAAACTATCGAAGAACAAAGTGCGCTTGTTCGAGAAAAACAACATATTGCACTTATTAAATCTCTTATCAGAGCATATAGCGAAATGCGCTATACTCCCCTTACGATTGTTCCGCTTGAAGTGGCGCTTATTGAAAACCTAAAAACAAACACTTAATTATTGCCGAGTAGTCTAATGGTAGGACGTCTGGCTCTGAACCAGAAAATTGGGGTTCGATTCCCTGCTCGGCAGCCATTCGACTCACTTCATTCGCTCATACCCCTCCTCTCATCCAAGTCAATAATAGACAAAATTTCCCGAATACATCTATAGAATCTTAAAATTTCCCCTAACCCAATCAACTAATTTTTGCACATCCGCTCTGCGATTATCCGATCCAAAAACAATAATAGAAATAGGCACATCTCCCTTAGGAGTTTTAAAATTCCACACAGTGGCTAGTGTTTCTTTTGCTTTATTGGTTTTCCCAGTTTTTGCACCCAACAAATTCTCATTTTCATAAAAATCATTGAAATTAGTAATCGTATGCAATTCCACTGGCCCAAAATTTATAAACTTCTTTCCTTTCGTAATGTCAAAAATAAAATTCCGTTTGTAATAGATATATTGCAATAACCGAGAAATATCGTGTGTAGTCGAAATATTCATATCTCCTATCCCGCTTGGATCTTGGAAGCTGGAATCTATCATGCCAAGCGAGATCGCTTTATCATTCATTTTTTTCACAAATTCTCCTTGTCCAATAAAAGAAGCAAGAGCATTCGCTGCACCATTCGAAGATTGCATCAAAAGCGGGTAGAAAAGCTCGAAAGCTGTATATCTCTTCTCGGGAGAAAAAGGGAAGCTTTCGTAAGCCGATTCAAGCATTTTTGAAGAAATTTTTATAGATCTTTCGAGATATATTAACTCGCTCGCCACAACCCCAGTCATCAGTTTTGTAATAGAAGCCATAGGCAATGGCTCGTTCGCATTTTTCTCTAAAATTACCTCATGAGTCCTTAAATCAGATATTAAAAAAGATTTTGCCGAAATACTTGGCAAATTAGGACTTTCTTCACGCGGTTCTAAATATCCATAATAATCAGTCTTCAATTCTTCATCTAGGATAAGGATGGGCATATCTTTTTCTACGAAATCAAAAACTGTTTTAGCATCTTCAGTGTTTAGTCTTACACAACCGCCAGTATAGCTAGATGCCACCGATTCACCATTTTCATAATAAGGCAAACCGTGAATAAAGAAATTTCCATAAAATTGAATACTATACGGCATCCAAACTTTACCAATTGAAGAAAAATGATTTCTTTCCTTTAAAATTGCTTTGTAATTTCCAGTTGGCGTTTCCCACCAACTTCCTTCTCTGCCCTTCATAGTTACCGGTAGAGTTTTTAATAATAATCCTCTCCCATAAAGACTTACTATCATCTTTCTTAAATCCACCTCCACAAAACTTGCTTCATTTTCAATATAATTCTTCTTATAGTTCAAAAATTTCTTTTCGTCAGGAAAAACAATTTCACCATTTTCCGCAAAGGATATTTGGGAATTAGCCAACCGAGAAAAAAAAGATTGAACTTTCTCTTTATTGGTTTCAGTTAGATCTATTCTTTCATTCATTAACCTAAAAGATAAACCTAAAGAAGTCACCGTAATAGCAACTAAGAATGAAACAAAAAACCACCATCTCATCTATTAAATTCTACTACAAAAATATTCTCACGTATCTGTCTATAAGTTTTTACTTCGTACATTGAAAGATTGATAGAATATTTTCTATCAAAGCCTTCTGATCCGGATCAGTCTTTTTATAAAGATTGAGATTCAAAACTAATTTCATCGCTTCTATAAGATTTCCAATCCGAGATTCTAGTTATTTTTGATTCGGCATTAATTTCTTTTCTGTCCCAAATCTCTCTTCTTCTTTAGTAAGAAAATTTTTCCTATACTCATATTTACCATCCCATCGACTCTGTAAGTCAAAAAGCCCCAATTGGGGCTTTTTGTTGTCTATTTAATAGAGATTTTATATTCAACCCCATTCACTACTCTGCATAAGGCTGCACCAGAGGATCGGTAGTGAAATATTCACCAGAACATTGCGCTTTTACTAAATCTCCTTCTGACGTACCCTTGCCTGTAGCTAAATCAAAAGTGAATCCGTAAGAAAAACTTTTAAGTACGAGCCATTTGTGCAATAAATCATACAAGTCATTGAACGTATTAAATTCACATCTGCCATCACGACCTAACATTTTTCTTTGCTTTGACCTCTCAGTCTCTAATTGTTGTTGTATTTTATCCATCGTTATTCCGTCCTTGAGCCACAAATCAATAATTTCTTGATCGAATTTTAGATTAGCATTATCAAACCTCAAGTATAAGATACATTTATTTGATTCAGAGCTTTTTTCTATCCTGTAAAAAGTTGTGTCACTGTATAGAATTCCAAAAACATTTCGATCTTTACTAAAACTAGCAGTCGCAAGCGTACAAGATTTCGCAGCATCAATGAAACAATTAACGCTATTGCCACAATTAGTTTCCTAAGGTACTTGAACAATTTCTTCGTCATTACTCATTGCACTAGTCGAAGATGATTGCTGAGGAATAGATGGACTATTTACAAAGTAACGAAGACTTATTCCAAGAGATAATGAAATAAGTAAGACTACCACTAGAATTAAAGTAATTTTCATGATTATTTATTTTTGCAAGCAGAAAACATAAAAAAGGAATACTTTCTTAACTTCTTCATATCTTCATTTTACCCCCCCTTCGGGTGTGTAAAGTGGATAATTAAAATACACAATCAAAAAAGCCCCAATTGGGGTTTTTTTGACTTACTTTCTATTGCTGAGCTAAAAAATTTTGGATCGCTTGCACCACCTGAGAATCTTTTCGCATCGTTTCCCAGAACGTAATCTGATTACGTGGTATATACATTATATCCTCCGGTCCATGTAATTCGCTTCCAAGCTTCACAAGACTCACATTTGGCTCCTGAGACGAAGGCTGAAGCGGCTGCTGCACCCGAAGATAAAACACATCGGTAAGCACAATAACATCTTTATCATTTTTCCTTATGCGACCAAAGTAAACTTGGTTATTATTAAGAAATACCGCCTCCCATGGTTGTTCTCTGGAAACCCACCCGGAAAAAGTCGGGAACCATGAATTAAAATATCCAAAATAACCTAATGCATAAAGACCTCCAGAGAGAACAAGAATTGCTCCTATAAAAATAATTTTTTTCCGAGAACTTTTATGTTCTACTACGTCGTCTTCGTAATTATTCTCAAATTGATTCATATGTAATATATTATCAACTTATTTCTTAAGAGTCTACTATATCTGTTGATAATTCCTCTTTACTGAATATCAAAACCCTTCGGCCAATATTCAAGTATTTTCTGAGCAATCACTTCTGCATCCTTTTGTCTCCCACCCTGATTATATATATCAAAAAGACCATAATAAAACTGTGGTCGTGTGGGGCTTAGTACGAGTCCATCCTTAAAGAGTCTCTCGGCTTTTTCGAGATAAGCTACATCCTTGTGTTGCAATCCCATACGCGCATATAATGATCCCATTACATAATGATACTGAACAAAGCCTGCCCCACTTCCCTTCGCAACTGCAGGCTCCACATATGAAGCAACAAACTTCACGAGCTCTTCGACAACCTCCTTTGGCGCATTCGGATCCGAAACCGCACCAAAAGACATTGTAATAAGCTGCTTTAACGCCTCATCTTCTCCAACAGGAGAACGAGAATTAAGAAGTGGAGCATACGCAGCCTTAAAGGCATCTAGAGAGCGTGCTGCTTGCCCATTACGCATGGCATTAATGACATTCTGCGCCTTTTTCCATGGTAGATATGAACCAAAATACAGACTTATGGGAATAATAAAAAGAATTGGTATTAGAAGGTATATAGAATATTTTTTCATACTTTTTTGATATCTACGCTTTTATTACCCTCAAGAACATGGACTGCGTACGCAAGAAAAAGAAATAAATTAAGAAAAATCGGCAACACATCAAAGAGCACAAGACTCTGAACAAAATACGCAGTAGGCATAAAGATCATAAGCGCATTTTTTATAAGAGGACGTAGCGCCTCCTCATAGCGCTCATTTAGGCTTTTCTTAAATAAAATCCAATACACGACTATAAATATGGAGAGATATGCAAGAAGTCCCAGAATTCCTGTCTGCACGAGATATTCAAGAACATTATTATGTGCTCGATCAAACCACAATTGTTGTCCCGAAGCATTAGGAGAAATGAAGTGTCTTACATCAAAATACTTATCAAAAGCACGCGAAAAATTCTCAGGCCCCCATCCAAGTAGTGGCCTATCGAGAAAACCCTTAAATGCCGACTTCCATGTCCAAAAACGTGATTGAGCTCCTGATCCCTGCAAATCAATATCAAAAATACGAGCAAAAGGGAGATTTTGAATGAAGGGCTTGTGACGAAGCGCAAAAATCAAGCCCGCAACAACTATTAGGAACCCAAGAATACCAAGAGAAACATGCCTGAATCTTTTACTCGGAGCCTTCCATACCAAATAAAGAAACGAAAGGCCAAGTCCCGCAAGAAGCCCAAGTAAGCTTCCTCGTGTTTGGGCAAATAAAAATCCTACGATAAAAAACCCAAAAACGAGAAAAAGAGACAGTTGCAGAAAACGACGCTTTTCTTGAAGCAAAAGCTGTGCCACATAAAACATTCCAAACATAAGATATGCCCCCACGTACGCAGGATTGCCCAACGTTCCCTGAATTCTTCCCTGCCCAGAGCTTACTACCCCTTCCACTCCCCATAACTGGAGCAGTCCATATAGCGTCACCCCAATTCCCGCAAATATAGAAAATAAGAATAAACGCCTCCAGTCATCTTCTTTGCGAAAAACAAAAAGAAGAAGTAAGAAGAATAGATAATAGTGAAATACTTGAAATATCCCCTCCCCTCGTTCGAAATTAGACCAAAATGAGATACGTGGATCGACACCAAAAATTCCCGCAATGGCAAATAAAGCAACAAATGCCGTTACTGCCCAAAATATCTTTGATCGTAGTATAAATGAATAATCGGTATCAATAATTTTCTTCTTCAATCGTTCAAGTTCGGGACGCTCCCATACGAGATATAAAACAAAGAAAAAGAGCGATAACTCAACTATAAATCTCAAAAATACAGCTTTTCCCACAATAAATGGAAATAGCGTAGATCGAGAGATAATCAATACGCTAAACGGAACGAGATAAAGAAAAAACTTAGATATCCCTAAAAACAAAAGCATAAAAAGATTAATTATCTGTTATTGAAGTCGAAGTAACTGGAAGACTGTTCTCATTATACTCGATTTCATCTTCATTTAAAGTACTCTGTGGAACTACGCTCGCTTGAGGATAATACACAAGACTCCCGATCATTCCAAAAAGAACGATAATTACTACGATTGCGTTACGATTGCCTTTGCTCATTTTTTATATACACTTATATTACATTATCTTTGCCGGGTCGTCTAATGGTAGGACAGCAGCCTTTGGAGCTGTTTATCGGGGTTCGAATCCCTGCCCGGCAGCCCTTCTTCACTTCGTTCATCAGGGCCTTCGGCACTAAAATCATAGTGAAGAAGGCACCGAGGAGTTTTATGACGAGGTGTGCAATACAAAAATTAAAGACATGAATTATTTCGTCTATATTCTCAAATGCGTCGACCAATCTCTCTATGTAGGTTGTACGAATAACCTAGAAAAAAGAATTAAACAACACAATGAATCGAAATTTGGTGCGCATTACACTAGAACAAGAAGACCTGTAACATTACTATATTCAGAATCATTTTCGACATTACGAGAAGCTCGACAACGTGAGATAGAAATCAAAGGCTGGCGAAGAGAAAAGAAGCTGAATTTGATTAACCTCACGTGATTTATCTCATCGGCGGAGTGGCTGGCATGCGAAAGACGAGCATTATAACGCCATGTTTTCGTGCTCGAAAACTTGTTTATCATAATTCAACAAATGACATTCGTGCGAGTACTAATTACCTTCTCACGGAATTAGCTTACGATATTACGAAAAATAAATATGAAATAAAATCCTTGCCTTCTGCAAAACTTTAAGGTGAAGATGCTTTAATTTTGGCTGGAATGATAGGCTTAATAAAATTTAAAAATTACGTACAAAAAAAGATGCCCTCATAGAGGGTATGATAATTAAGCCAAGTGCAGTTAGGGATTTAGAACTTGAAGATCCAAATCTTAAAATTAGAGCTACCTTCGTAGGCTACAGCATAAAAATGAAGTTTCTGCCTCTGAATTTGAGTTTCAATCAAATCACATAATCTTCAGTATATCATAAATAAAAATGATCATCTCAACGACAAAATATAATAGATGGCAAGAAAGTTAAGGAATATCTAGGTATTGTAACAGGCGAAGCTATTATGGGAGCAAATATTGTCAAAGATTTCTTTGCTGGAATCCGAGATATCGTTGGCGGTCGCCCAGCTGCATATGAGCAAGAATTAATGAAAGCAAGAAATATAGCTCTGAAGGAAATTGAATAAAAAGCAAAATCTCTCGGTGCCGATGCTGTAATTGGAGTGGATCTGGACTATGAAACTATAGGTTCAATGCTTATGGTTAATGCAAGCGGAACTGCGGTAAAGTTTGAATAAGAGAAAGCCCCACGCACTTTGCGTGGGGCTTGTTCGTTCTTTGGGAACGAACTTACGTTACTAACTAAGGAACTACGAAAATTCCTCCGCGAACAGGCAGTCCTATGTTCCGCCCATTCACGTTGATGATCGTGTTGCCGTTCGACCACCAAATGACATCGAGCTCCATCTCAAAAGGCATTACTCGACCGAAGCGACAAGAGATCCATTCGAAGCTGAATCCGTTTTCTCAGCGAATCCGCTTAATGAAGCTTAAATAATAATTCCTACACTACTTTACTTAGAGTCATCGGGCAGTAAGTCTCATCAGTTACGAGAAAACAAAATGGCATTTATAAATGCCATTTTATTCTTTTCATTGGATTTATAACTCTCCTAAATCCAATGTCTCCGTAATTCCCAATTCCTTTGCAAATTCACTCATATGAGACACAACAATCATTGCGCCTTCATATTTTTTGAGCGCGCGAGCGATAACTGGTAAATGGCGAAAATTAATATGGTTTGTAGGCTCATCAAGGATCAATAGTGCTGGTCTTTGGAGCACGAACCGAGCAAAACACAACAATCCCTTCTGCCCCTCAGAGAGCATAACCACCTTGCTGTTCAATATATCAGACGGAAGCAAAAATTGAGCTGCGACAGAGCGAAGTCGCTCATCAGTACCATCTTCCATTACCTCTCCAAGTGTTTGATGTACTGATTTATCCATATCGAGCCCTGAAAAATCCTGCCGATAATAACCAATAAGTGATTCCTTGGGTAATTCATTATTTTTGGCAATATTCTTTAAAAACGTGCTTTTGCCAATTCCATTTGGACCAGCAACCAATAATTTATCACCTTTTTTTAATACAACATCAATCTTCTTCTTTATTGCTCTATGATCATGCACTACCGAAACAGATGTAAGGGTTGCTACTTTATCAGAAATAAGAGTTGCAGGAATAATAAACTCTCGGATTGTTTTATCATCTTCGCGAGTTTCCACAAATTGCTCCTCGAGTTCTCTGATTTTTTCATTCATTTTCCGAGCAACATCACGCATGTGTCCTCCCTTTTGAGCAAAAAAACCTGCTTGCTTCTTGCGCTCCGTGATTTCTCGTTCTAAGCGAACATTTTTCATACGCTCACGTTCAATACGAGCTTTAATTTCTTTTACCACATCTAAATAATTTCCCACGTAATACTCAACTTTATGAGTATGTGAATCGAGATACAATACTCCATGCGTGAATGCATTTAAAAATTCCGCATCATGCGAGATCACAAGACACGTGTTTTTGTACTCTATTAAAAATTGAGTAAGATGCTCAATTCCTGCCTTATCCAAATTATTAGTCGGCTCATCGAGAAGCAAAATATCTGGCTTTTGTATAAGAGCATACGCAAGAAGCAATCGAGCCTGCTCACCTCCCGAGAACTCATCAATTTTTTTATCGAAGAGCGCTTTAAGACGCACAACTTCCAATACTTCTTCTATTCGTGGGTCAATATCGTATATCTTTTGCGCAAAAGCGCTTTCAAAAAATTGCCTCAAAGAAAGCGTGCGTTTTTCTTGTGGCACGACCTGCATTGCCTGTGCGATCCTTAAGCCTTGCTTTATGTGAATCGCTCCCTCTTCTGGTATAAATGCTCCTCTTACAAGACCAAACAACGTACTCTTTCCTGCTCCATTTTGACCCATGAGAGTTATTTTTGCCCTTTCTCGAATACCAAAACTCACGTGATCAAGAATAACCTTATCATCAAAATCAAAAGATACTTCATCAAATCTTAAAATCACATTACCGTGATTCGCGGTAAGCGCTGCTTTATTAAATTGAGAGCCTCGCTCGTCAATTGATTTTACTTTCTGTTTCCTCATGAGTAAAAAAATATCTGGCAATCGCCAGACGCATACGAATTCTTGTATGTAGACTAACATTATTAATGCCTTATGTCAAAAAAAGAGTCCCAGCTCGACCGGAACCCTTTTTAGTACTACACACCACCACTATAAATCATTCAGCTCCTTATCAATATCCCCAAATTCTGCTTCTAAATTCTCGAGATTTATGCCATTCAATTCTTGATCAACATCAGAAACAATACTTGCGCTATCAATAGATTGACTCGCCTCTTTGTTTTTATACTTACCCATAAATACTGCTGCGAGAATTACTACGACTACAATACCGAAAAATGTGTAAGAATATTTATTCATAATGCTTATTTACTGTGAATTTTGATTAATATTGTTTTTTACTGCTACGCCTCCAAGTAATGTAATTGCTTTACGCACTTCATTATGAGCAGCTTTTACCGCGTCATTAATCTTTTTCAAGTCATCCTGAAGAGCTTGTCTTACTACCCCTACGTCTTTTTTAAGTCCTGATTCAGAAGATATTGTAAGCGTATATGTTTTTGCTGATTGAGTAATAATAAGATCGCGTGCGGAATTCACAAGGTTTTTCGCTTCAGCAAGTGAGCTTTCTACTGCACTTATATCCTTTCCTTTGCCTTCAAGCTCAATGGCCTTTGTATTAACACGCCCAATCACTCCTTCAAGTTTCTCGAGCACATCACCGAAATGATCAACTCGTTTTGTATTGAGCTCGGTAAGCTTATTATCAATTCTTTCGACAATAGCTTTTTTCTTTGTATCTTTTATTACATTCAAGCGTTTCTTTAAATCATCTTTTTGAGTTTTTAATTTATCCTGCATTGCCGCGCGTTTTTCCATTACCTCAGCCTTAAATCCATCTTTTCTGCCTTGAACCGCTTCTTTGAATTCTGTCTTCTTCTCCTTTAAATCCCCTCGCGATTCACGCTTTTTCTCCTCTACTTGAGCTTTAAAGTCTTTTCTTGTTTCTTTTACGGATTCAAGCTTTTCTTTACGCTCTTCTTTTAACTCTTGACGTTTATTGATTGGATTAACCTGCGCCTCGACCGAAGCAATAGAAATTAATACAACAACTAATGTGACTAATAATGTATTCATAGTTTTATTATACACAAAACAATTTATTTATAAAATATCCCGAGTATATCGGGATATTTCACCTACACGAAATAAACGTAGTTCGCAATGCTTTACGAATAATTCCCACAATACGTTTCTCTATTAACTTTATGCTGCAGTCGCGAGGTTCGACGATAATATACGGAGTATCTGGATACTTCTTCTTATGACGAGACAAAGAGCTCCGTGATGATTTGACTTGCAATAGACACGCCATTCCTGTTTTTAAAATAATAAGGTAATCAATCCCTTCATTATCAAGCTCTCCATTCTTCTTCGCATTAATATATCGGCTGATAAATTTATGCTCTTTAAGAAAAAAAAGAGCGCGTTCTACTTTAGACTCTGCTTCTTGGCCTTGGTCATCCATCCGCCTAACATTCACCACAAGAACTCCCCTCAATACCGTTTTTTTATTTTGAGAAGGTGCTTGCTTTTATTATACGATACGAAACGCCATAGTGTACATTTGACATTTATATATATGACTGTCATAATATTTAATAATATGGTTAATTAGATGATCGATCTATTACCTTATTGGTAATGGGTAGGAAAGTCCGGACACTCGCTCTAAGTAATTAGAACAATTGTAACGGCTAACAGCCGTCTGCCGTAAGGCACGAGGTGCGAACAGTGACGTCCATCGTCGAAAGACTATGGAGATCCTTCGCAAGAAGGATTATGCCAATTGCAAAATTGGAGTGAAACGGCTAAATCCTTACTGGGTGCAAGGTCGTATCCCTGCTCTTTTATTAGAAAAGGGAGGTGCCGCTTGACCCCGAGAGTAATCAAGGGGCTAGATAAATGATCATCATTCCCGATTTATCAGGAAACAGAATCCGGCTTACTATTAACCATATACTAAAATCCCGACGATCGTCGGGATTTTAGTATTCAGAGCATTCCTTTTTGTGCTCCACCTGAATCAAGCGCCTCATTCACGCATTGATCTGCAACTTTATTTTCTTCACGCGGGATGTGTTTGAAAATGACATTTTTAAAATCTTGTTTAATATTCCATACTTCAATAAATAGATTTTTGAGTGTTGGTTCTTTGATTTTGTATTTTCCATTCAAGTGGCTATACATAAGTTCACTATCAGTACGCACCTCCACGACCATATTTTCTGTTTTTTCTTTTCCTACAAGCTGACGTATTTTCTTTAATCCAAATATTAATGCCTCATATTCCGCCTCGTTATTGGTCCGATTTCCTATTACTTCTCCGTATTTTCGCTCTCCGCCATCATTCATTTTTATAAAAACACCGATTGCCGCAGGACCAGGATTTCCGCGTGATCCCCCATCAGTATATAGAATGATTATGTCTTCTTTTTGCATAATTACATATTGATTAATTTCACGAATACTTGATATGTTGCACGCGCATCTTCCAATGCACGATGCCTTGATTCCCATCTCACTCCGCAATAATTCACAAGCACATCAAGTCCCAAAAAAGATATTTCTCTTGATTTTATTTTATGATACAGCTTCGCATATGCTAATGAAATGGTATCCAAAGCTTGATAATAGAATGACTTTGAAATCCCATGAGATTGAAATGCGTTCTGTATCCACAAAAGATCCCACGCGACATTATGCCCTACCAGAATACAATCTTTCACTTTTTCATTAAAAATAGTGAGGCCAACACGAATATCAACTGCGTCCTCCCATTCTTTCTCATTATAGCCATTCACTCGAAGGGATTCAGGATTAGCAGACTTAATATCTTCTGGCTTTATTTTTATAGACCATTCTTCGATTATAGAGAGTTTCTCAGGATCAACTTTAATCACCGCCATCTCTATGATTTCGCTTGTAGGCTTTAACCCTGTGGTTTCAAGATCAATAAACGCGAGTGCTCGATTGTTCATGATTATAGGGAGTGAGAAGAATTAAGCGCCTCAATTCCTGGAAGTTTTTTGCCGCCAAGAAATTCAAGCATCGCTCCTCCTCCTGTCGAAATAAACTCAAACTGTTTTACTATACCCATATTCTCCAATAACGCAACAGTTTGCCCGCCCCCCACACACGCGCGAGCACCACTCTCCACTATTGCACGAGCAATAAATTCCGAACCCTTTCTAAATTCAGCTTTCTCAGTA
>MHJO01000036.1:12989-23134 GCA_001818015.1 Candidatus Harrisonbacteria bacterium RIFOXYD1_FULL_40_9
GGTCCATTCCATATAATCGATTTCGACTGCATAATAATTTCTTGATATCTCTTTTCTGTAAGCGGGCCGATATCGAGAATCGCATCATTTTCCTCAATCCAATCTTCTGGTACATATGTTTTAGGAGACACAAGCAATGTTGCCGCAAGTGCTACTTTTTCTTTTTCGTACAAAGATTTTTTTACGTCTTTTCCTTCGGCTACAAGTAGGGTAGTAGCAAGCACACCTCCCGTTAAAAGATGATCAGCATTTGTCATTAATGACTCAATTGCGTCTATTTTCCCCACCACTTTCGCTCCTCCCATAATCACTGTTTTTGGACGTTCCTCATTCACAAACCTCTCGAGATTTTTAATTTCCGATTCAAGAGAAAGACCAGCATATGACGGCAAATATTTTGTAATAGCATGAACTGAGGCGTGAGCTCTGTGGCTTACAGAAAACGCATCATTTACGTATACATCTCCAAGTCCCGAAAGCATACGAGCAACATTCTTATCGTTCTCCTTTTCGCCTTTAATGAAACGCAGATTCTCGAGAAGAAAAATACTTCCATTTGGAGCGTGATGAAGACGCCTCTTGATGTCTTCCATGTCAAAACCAGGGATGAAAGTGAGTGGTAATCGCAACCGATCTTCTAAAAGCGGTGCGTTATGCGCCATACTCATGGATTGCAATACTTGGTCTATTCTGCAGATCGAAACACATTCTTGTTTTTGAAATTCATAACATGACTCTGGACGTCCTTCATGAGCTAAAAGCACTACGCGTGCATGAGCATTGTAAAGAAACTTAATAGTAGGAATAACGGCATCTATCCTCAAAAAACTACGCGCATCCCTATCTATATTAATATCCACGCGCACAAGCACCGCTTTTCCTTTTAATTCTTCTTTATTACACGCACTTAAAAATTTCATCGTAATAATGCTGTTGCCTCATTTGGATCAACTGGATTGATATCAATACCAGTTCCAAGCTCGAAACCAGCTCGTATATTAATTTTAGGCACTATTTCGATATGCCAGTGATAATAATGAAAAGAATCCTTATCTTTTATGGGAGATGTGTGTATAAAAAAATTATAATCGGGATCATGCAATTTTTGTTCAATGCGACGCAATAATTCTTGTAGTGCAAAAATTATTGCGTGAAGTACTTTTTGACTACTTTCTTCAAAACACGAGAGATGTTTCTTAGGGAAAATCCTCACTTCATAAGGATTCCGAGAAAAAAATGGAGCAAGCGTAATCACCTCTTCATTTTCAAAAAGTATCCGATCCCCCTTCTTTTTCTCCCACGCAATCACATGGCAATGCACGCATGCGTTTTTTTCTTTAAAAAATAGCGAAGATCCCTGAAGTGAATGATGTATGTCGGGTGGAACAACAGGCAACGCAATGACTTGATAATGAGGATGAAATATTGATGCTCCCGCATAAGGACCCCAGTTATGAAATAAAGAAATATATCGAACGCATTCATCGCGAGCAATAGTATAATAACGATCCTTCATTGCTTCGAATACAAGCAAAGCATCTGATCCATCAAGATGCGCGAAATTTTTTCGATGATCTTTTGTAATAATGAGTTCATGGTGTCCTTCCGCACGAAGTGTCTCATAGGGCCCCTCATACGATCCAGTAGGACAAGTACTCATGTGACTTACTACGGGATATTTATTTTTTATCACCTGAATTCTCCAATTTCTCTTGTGGGGATAATACGCATGAGGAGCTTCATTTCCTGATTTTTCGACATCTTCAAAAGGGCATTCATTTTCTGGAGCTATTACACGCAAAGGTAAATTATTTCCTTCCTCGTGTGGACGCTTAGCACGGCCTGACGCAATAA
The DNA here is from genome assembly GCA_001818015.1 of Candidatus Harrisonbacteria bacterium RIFOXYD1_FULL_40_9. Classification (GTDB taxonomy): domain Bacteria; phylum Patescibacteriota; class Minisyncoccia; order UBA6257; family XYD1-FULL-40-9; genus XYD1-FULL-40-9. Next base: position 14,844 of record MHJO01000036.1, read on the forward strand.
TAATCCAGTCACCAGAAACGATATCTTTACGAAGTTGGGTCATAAAACAAATGTCGAGTGTCGTGCTCTACATTCTTTTATAATAATACCACTCAAAAACATCTCGAGCGATTGGGATAGTATTAAGACTTCCCTCACGCGCATCTTCAACAAGAATAAGAATGGCAAGTACTGGATTATCCGATGGCGCATACCCAACAAAAAACGCATTAGTCTTTGTATTATTCGCAATCTGAGAGCTACCTGTTTTCCCAGAAATATCAAAAGGAAGACTACTTAGAAGAAATGCAGTTCCGTAAGGCTTTTCCACTGTTTCTCTCATACCTTTTCGCACCTCTTCGATATCGTTTTTCCACAGAGAAAAGTCCCGAACGGCAAGTGGATGATCATTTCTTTTTACTACATATGGCTCATAGAGCATGCCACCATTTGCGAGTGCGGATATTTGAGCTAAAAGTTGAATAGGTGTCGTAAGAAAATCACCTTGTCCAATACTGATGTTATATGTATCACCAATACGCCACATCTGCCCAGTACGCTTCTCTTTCTCTTCGGGAAAAGGCAGGAATCCTTCTGCTTCGTAAGGCAAATCAATGCCAGTCTTTCTTCCATAACCAAACATTTCCCAATACTTTTTCATCTTTTCAATGCCGAGTCCCGCTATATCACCAAAACCGCCTCCAATAGTATAAAAATAAACGTTACTCGAGCGTGCTATCGCAGAGTACATATTTACAAGACCATGAGCTTTCCAATCCACAAATCGAGAAGGTTTGTCGGGGTTATATGGATTAGGCAGTTCAATATATCCCGAAGAGAATACCGTCTTAAGGGGGTCTACTAAATTCTCCTTAAGCGCCGCAAGAGCAACAAGCGGCTTTATTGCAGATCCAGGAGTATATACTCCACTTACTACACGATTAAATAATGGCCGCCCCTTATCGCTCAAAAGACGACGCACTGTTGCATTGTCATTTCCAAAGACATTGTTATTAAAAGAGGGCAAACTTACCATCGCAAGCACTTCACCTGTTCCTGGATTCATTGCAAGACCAACGCCCGCAGTCCTTCCAAGTACTCGCAACTCATCTTCTAATCTTTCTTTGAAATATTCCTGAAACTCAATATCGATTGTGGTCGTCAAAGCACTTCCTCCAACCGGAGGAACATCACGTAATGTATCAATCACCGAACCTTTTGCATTACGAACAGTAATACTTTTTCCATCTTCTCCGCGCAGTTCCTTGTCATACGCAAGTTCAAGTCCAGCCCTACCAACTTCGTCATTAATTTCGAGGTAATCAAAGTTTTTTAAATCATTGGCATTTACAAGACCTACGTACCCCAATATATGTGATAATGCGTCATTGTAGATATAATGACGCTTGTAGTCGCTTGCAATAAGTGCCACAGGAGAATTGAATTCATGGATCGCAATAACCTGAGATTTATCGAGAAAACCCGGAACAGTAACCTTAGAATATCTGCCTTGATTCGTATTAATCACCTCCTCTAATATAGTAAGCTCAAGTCTTGCAACCTCACTTAATCGCACAAGAAACGCATGACGTTCCTCTTTGGTTTTAAAATTTTTATATAACTCAGAAAGATTAAGCTCTGCTCGAAACGCAGGAACATTTTCAAGAAGTGGTTTTTGAAAGCGATCATAAATGATCCCCCGAGGAGCTCTGATATCCACTTCTTTGCCTGAATTAGCCTCGGCAATTCTTTCCCATGATCCATCACTAAATACACTTATACTCGCAAGTCTTCCAAGAACCACGAAACCCGAAAATACTACGGCAATAATCACGAGACCAAAAGCCCAAAAAGATAATGGTCGCTCCACAATGCCACCACCTCCTGCATCAAGCAAAATTTCTTCGGGATTCAAATCTATATTTCCATGCCTTTTATTAAAAAATAAGCTCATCTGATGGTCTTATGTATAGTGAAAATATAAAAAATAAAAATAATGCGATAACTACATTATACAACACATCCCATGATGTAATCTGAAAATAAAACGACCATCGCTTGGAAAATAAGAACGCATTAAAGATAAGAGTTTGCATTACTATTACAATAGGGACATTAATAAGAGGGTACCATGGCAAACTATCTATAATCATCATACCAAGTATCATAGCAACCAGAAGATACAGAAGCGGTGCTTCTAAGCCTATGCTCGTCATCGTTATCCCAGTAGCAAATAATATAATAAATATCCTCCATAACCACCCACGCCACAAAGCTGCGAACACGACACCACTCACAAGTACAATATTGGGAACAAAATTTCCTATCCGCATCACATTGCTTTCTTGAACAATCAATCCAAGGGCAACAAGAGCAAGTGTGCTTATTAAAAAACGCGGGTTCATTCTCTTGTAGTGCCAAAATTAGTAATCACAAATACCCGAGAAAGTGTATTGATATTATAGGGAATTTTTAATGTTGCTTCATGAAATGCACGATCTTCGCTATCTTTTACTTCTTCTATATCCCCAATCTTAAGTCCCATTGGAAATTCTGTAGTTGCGGTATATACCCCATCCCCAGGCCTTACCTCGAGAGATTTTTCAATATATACAATCTTAGGTTCGTTGCCTCCCACAAAAAGCGCCTGCGCATCCTTTGAAGCTGAGGTTCCTACCCGTACCGCAAACTGCCAACCAGGATCAAATATGGTTCGCACCCTACTTGAATTCTCGAATATTTTTTGAATAGTTCCGATAATCAATGACTCATGAAACACAACAGGGGCATGCAAAGGTACAACATCACTCTCTCCCTTATCAATTGCAAGATAATTATTACTAATAAAAGGATAACGCGAGTACACTTCGGCTTCTTTGTAAACGAAACGCTTATAAAGAGAAACTCCACGACTCTCTTCTAATTGTTCATAGCGAAAAACCTTTGCTCGCAATGCCTCGTTTTCTCCGCGAAGTGCATCATATGCTTCCTGCAATGCATTATAGCCATAAAAAGGCCCGATTAAGAACTGAGGAATCTCCCGAATACTGTCAAAAATTCTTACAACATACTTTTTAAAGCCAGTATATGAATAAAGAATAGTAAAAACAACAAAGGAGACGATTGCTACAACAAGAATCTTTTTCTTTCTCATAGCTTAATCGCTCTCACCTTTGCTTCTACTGCAAAAAGATGATTGTATTTCTGAAAATCTTCTATAATACTACCCACTCCACGCACCACACAAGTAAGTGGATCGTCAACAATAGTCGCATTAATTGAAAGCTCTTTTTTGATCAGTTGATCGATTCCTCTCAAAAGACTCCCTCCTCCGCATAAGTAAATTCCCCTTTCCAATATATCTCCCACAAGTTCAGGAGGAGTCGCTTCGATAACTGTCTTTATATTTTCAACAATAGAATGCAGAGAACGACCAATTGCTAATCGTATCTGATTATTTTTTACTATTACTTCCCGTGGAAGACCCGAACTTAAATCTCTTCCTCTAATAGAAAGCTCAAGACGCCCCTCAATAGGCATTGCGGAACCAATTGCGATCTTTAACGCCTCAGCAGTCGGCTCACCAATAACAAGCCTGAATTCCTCACGAATATAATCAAGAATGTCGCTATTAAATCTATCACCGGCAATTTTTAAGCTTTTCGTGGCAACCACACCATTTAAAGAAATAACACCGATCTCGGTTGTGCCTCCGCCAATATCAACAATTAAATTTGCGGCAGGCTCATTTACAGGGAGTCGAGCACCGATGACTGCTGCAAGTGTGGAATCAATCAAATGAACTTTTGCGATACCAGAACCCAAAATAGCATCTTCTATTGATTTTCTTTCTACTTCCGTAAGCCCTCCCGGGACGCCTACCACCGCACGATTAAAATACGAAACAGGGTATGATTTAAAACGATTAAGAAATTGTCTTATAATTTCTTCCGTAATATCAAAATCAGAAACCACTCCACCCACAAGAGGCCGAACCACACTCACGTGCGTAGGCTCACGTCCAAGCATTTTTTTTGCCGAATCTCCAACTGCAAGAATTTGAGAAGTCTTATTATTAAGAGCAACAATAGAAGGCTCATTTACTACAATGCCTTTTCCCTTAAGGTATACAAGAGAATTTGAAGTACCTAAATCAATTCCAAAATCCTTAACAAATTTTTGCCAGACCCAATTCACCATAATTGTAAAAAACTATTATAGCATTCCTTCCGCCTCTTGTGGAGTAACGAAGCGAATCTCGTTTTCTCCTCTCTTTTTTACCTCCACTTTACCGAGCGCACATGTTTTCTGACTCACCACGATACGTGTTGGAATTCCCATAAAATCAGCATCCTGAAACTTCTCCCCAGGAGAAAGATCTCGATCGTCATATAATATTTCTATTCCCTTCTTTTCTAATGCGCCATGAAGTGCCTCCGCAACATTACGAACATTTGCATCATTTCCAACTCCCACAATATGAGCTACAAAAGGCGCAACGGATAAAGGCCACATAAGCCCGTGTGTATCATTGTACATTTCAGCAATAGTGCCCATGAGACGAGATTGTCCAATTCCATACGAGCCCATTACCACAGAATGTCTTGCGCCTTTCTCGTCTGTGTATTGAAGGTTAAATTTGTCACTATATCGAGTTCCAAGCTTAAACACATTACCTACTTCTATTGCTGAGGCAGAAAGAATAGCGCCCTTCTTGCATTTTATGCAGTTTTTTATTTTTTCATCAAAGATTTCTTTATTCTGAGCAAAATCACAAGAGTTGCAATAAAATACAATATCTTCCCCTGCAGGTGAGAATACTTGAAATTCATGTGTATATTCCTTAGTGAATTCACTTCCCGATGCTTCTACTAATCGCGCCTCAAGACCAACTGCCTTAAATACTTTTTTATATGCTTCAATAGTCTTTTCATAAAAAGCGTTAAGATCTTCTGAGTCTCTATGAAAACTATAAAGATCTTTCATGAGAAACTCTCGATTCCGCAAAAGTCCTGATTTTGCACGAGCTTCCTTACGAAATTTTGTTTGAATTTGATATACTGCACGCGGTAAATCTCGATAAGAGAAAATGAAATTTTCAGCAATTGCAGAGATTACTTCCTCATGAGTCCATCCAAGCCCCACCTCTTCATCGCCTACACCATGCTTTAAGGTATACATGATTGGGACATCCCAACGTCCTGATTTCTGCCAGTATTCCTTTTTTATAAGCGCTGACATAAGCATCTCTTCTGCCCCGAGCGCATTCATTTCACGTCGAACAATACTATTAATTTTTTGCAATACTCGTAATCCTAAAGGGAGATAGGCATACACGCCTGCTGCAAGCTTGTGCACGAAACCTCCTCTTATTAGAAGACGGGCATTCAGAGATTCCTCTCCTTCCGGAAACTCTCTCTGAACTCGAGAAAAAAGTGTAGATTGATACATAGTCTAGAGATACATTAACATACGAAGGAAAAATCTATAAGAGCATACTCACATCCTTCAATGTGATAAGGACCATAAGAATAAGGAGGGCAATGAATCCGATTCCATTTATAAAACTCTCTGTTTTTATGGAAAGAGGAGATCCTTTGATTTTTTCTATAATAACAAATAATAATCTACCTCCATCGAGCGCAGGAAATGGAATAATATTCAGCACCGCTAAATTCAAGGAAATAAGAGCGAGAAGCTGAACTACATACACAAGACCCATACGTCCGCTTGTAATAGCAAGATTAATAATTCCTATCGGTCCCACAACTCCCTCCACTGGAAGCCCAGTAATAATCCTTGCAATAAAATCAATAATGCCGAGCGCAATCGCTTTTGTTATATTAAGCGCCTCCTTAAAACTCAAAATTACTGCTGAAAATGGGTTCTGAGGAGTGAGTCCAGCTCCCGACATTGCAATTCCAAGAGCACCTTCCCCTTCGGGAGGATTTACTCGAGGAACCACATTGCTCTCTGTAATTTCACCTCCTCGTTGTATTCTAAACTGGATAGCTTCTCCACGATGATCATTAATGAACTGTACTGCGTCTTCTACTCCATAGCCCGTCTCCGGAGAGAAGATAAGCGATTCGTAATTTACTTTCATTTCCGTCACCACATCATTCACCATAAGCCCGCCATGAAACGCAGGACTTCCCTCTCTTACATCAACAATAAGAAGCGCCTGCGGAGTTCCTATAACGAGCACGAACCACAAAAGAAGCCATCCAAAGAGAAAATTCATAATAACTCCTGCAGCGACAATGAGAGCTTTTTTTAAAGGCTTTGCGGATCTAAAGCTTCTTTTTGCATCTAATGCGTCACCCCCCCTTTCTTCTTTATTTATAAGAGCTTCTGCTCCATCTTCCCCGAAAATTTTCACGAATCCACCGAAAGGCAGCCAATTAATGCTATATATAGTTTCTCCAATTTTCTTGCCCCATAGTCGAGGAGGAAGCCCAAAACCGAATTCATCAACACGCAAACCAAAGAAACGAGCCATAAGAAAATGTCCGCACTCATGGAGCACTATCATAAGCGAAAGTCCAATGAATATAAGAAAAACAGTTAAAAAAGAGGTCATTTATTATTCATTAATCTCTGCTGCTTTTTTTACAAGAAGATCGTCTAATTCTTTATTAGTCTTATCGACAAGTTTTTGTACTTGATCCTTATGCGAAAACTCCTGATCCTCACTCAAATTTCCTTCTTTCTTCATTTTTGCAATTTCACGATTAGTATCGTCACGAATACCACGAATCACAATTCTTATCTCTTCAGTCATTTTCTTAATAAGCTTAATCATCTCCTGACGTCTCTCCGCAGTCAGCGGAGGCAAGTTAAGCCTAATGAGTTGCCCATCGACTACAGGAAAAAGTCCCAATCCCGATTCTTCAATCGCCTTAACGGCATTTTGGAGAGCGTTCTTATCCCACACTGATATTTGAATTTCACGTGGAGGAATAATCGAAATAGACGCAAGTTGCTTCAAGGGCATATTTTGTCCAAAATAATCAACTCTTAAGTTTTCAACAAGTTGAATATTGGGTCGATTGGTGCGTATTGCGGCAAGTTCTGGTTTGAATTTATCAAGGATATTTTTTAGTTTTTGCTCACACGTCTTAATAATCATATTTCTCAATAAAAGACTCTAATTCCTAGTTCCTACCAATACAAGTGTATCATTTCTTAATAATTTAATCACCGAAAGTTCATCTTCTTTTCTAGAGAATGGATCGCTATATTCCCAATTGAAACCATGGTCTCTACTTACATACATCTTGTCATGCACTCCTGCAAAAAATACCCCGCCACTACTCACAGCCAGTGCATTAATACTTAGAAGAGGAGATGCACCTTCATTAATATTACGCCAATTATATCCATCCACACTCTCTATAATTCCAAGAGCAGTCGCAGCATACGACACATGAGCGCCTTCATCAAATGCAATTGTCTTTATCATAGCATCAAATCTTTCTCCTATTTTATTACGCAAGCCTATCAAGCTATTTCCCTGATCAGAACTCACAAACACGCCTCGATCTTTAGTTATTATATATAGATTTTCAACATACATTCCCCCAAATAGACTCACTATAGGACTTCCGAATGTTCCTAATACTCTAAAAGTATTATTACTAAGATTGTATCGAATCAATTTTCCATCTTGCGTTCCAATATACAACCCATCGCCATACGCATGGATAGCGTTAATTCGCTCTTCGTCTTCAAATATTTTTTCTACCGTAAAAAACGTATTATCTGAACGATAAAGCACTCCATTGCCATCTTTGTGCGCGGCAATAAGGACTTCTCTCTTGTTGTATGGATTTATTGCAATATCACGAACATCTACTCCAGAAAGTTCATGATGAAGATCGTCAAAAAAATTCCAACTAATGCCGTCATTATCACTAAGAAGTAGGCCCTTACTAGACGCAGCAAGAAGAAGTGGTTTTTTCAAAGAATGTGCCTGAAGATAATCAAAATCATTAATATCCACACTTCCATAAGAGGATTGCATCGATCCCTCATGAAATGTTTTGCCGTGATCGAATGAAATAGCAATAACTCCAGAAAGCTCATTTCCCACATTGCCCCCTGTCACTCCAAGAATCTGTCCAATAATCGGTACAAAATAAAGCATTGTGCCGACAAGAATGACAATAACAATAAGACTAAAAGCCTTGTCCATAATAAAATTAAATGAATTGAATCCCCTACCTAAGACCTATTCGTTTTTTGGCCTCATTAAAGGAAAAATAACACTCTCGCGAACAGGTTTATCCATTAATACTGAGAATAATCGT
>MHJO01000036.1:23152-26972 GCA_001818015.1 Candidatus Harrisonbacteria bacterium RIFOXYD1_FULL_40_9
CAGGAGGCATGCCATACTCTAATGCCTCAAGAAAGTCTTCGTCAAGTCGTTGGGCCTCGGGATCTCCCAACTCCCTAAGAGACATCTGCTCCTTAAATCGCTCACGTTGATCGATAGGATCATTGTTTTCCGAAAACCCCTTCCCTAACTCCGTGCCCCCCGCAACTACCTGAAAACGCTCCACTCGATCACTTGATTTTTTCATTCGCTTTGCAAGAGGTTCAATATCGGAAGGAGGGTTTACAAGAAACACTGGGCTTATAAGAGTATGTCTTACCACTTTCTTGTAAAGAAGGTCAATAAGACGCCCTCTCCCAAGATTACTTGCCGCATCAAATTTCCTTCGACGCGCCTCTTCTAAAAGCTCTTCACGAGTTGCTTTTTTTAGATCAAGTCCAACTAAATCTTTAAAAATCTGATAATATTCAATTTTTGGCCACCTTGAATCCCATGAAATAGTATTTCCACGATATGAATGCGTAAATGTATGAAGAGTTTCTTTGATAATGTATTTATACATTTTTTCTACAAATCTCATGAGGCCACGATAATCCTCATACGCAGAGTAAAATTCAAGTTGTGTATAGTCTTGGAGATGCTCGTGATCAATGCCTTCATTTCTAAAAACTCTTCCGATTTCAAATACTTTTTCGTATCCAGCAACAAGAAGCCGCTTAAGTGGCAGTTCTAGTGAAATTCTTAAATAAAAATCAACATCAAGCGCATTATGATGTGTTACAAAAGGTTCGGCATCTGCTCCTCCGGGGATCGACTCAAGAATTGAGGTCTCAACTTCTAAGAATCCCGATTTTTTCATATATTTCCTTGCCGCATCCCAGAAATTACTCTTTTTGATAAAAAGTTCTTTTATGTCCTTATTCACAAGAATATCAAGGTACCGTTTTCTTAAGCGCAACTCTACGTCCTCTATCCCGTACCACTCACTTGGAATTGGACGCAAGCTTTTTGTAAGCCACCGCATCTCATGAGCAACAATGCTTTTCTCGCCACGTTTCGTAACAAAAGGGATCCCATGAATTTCTATAATATCTCCAATATCAAGACATTCCTCAATTAAAGAAAAATGGGATAAAAGATCCTTTTTTATAATAATCTGCAGTTTACCTGTCTCATCTTCAAGGTTGCTGAATATAACTCCGCCTTGATTACGCACAGCCTTAATGCGTCCCACAATAAAAACTTTTTTTTCTTCCCTTAAAAATGGTTCAAAATTTTTAAGGACGTCATCTACACCATGAGTACGTTTTGATTCCGCAGGATAAGAGGAAAAACCAAGAGACTCGAGACGCTCTTTTTTCTTAAGTCTTTCGGAGATTATATCGTCTAACATATACCTACTCGATCTTTAAGATCTCGTATTTCATTTTACCAGACGGTGTCTCTGCAACGACCACATCACCTACTTTATGACCAAGAAACGCCCTTCCTAGTGGAGAAGCATTAGAGATAAGGCCACTCTCGGGCCGAGATTCATTGGAGCCAACTATTGTAAATTTATACGCCTTACCATCTTTTTTGACATGCACCGTGCCACCCACATTCACCGCATCATTATTATTTGATTTCTGAATTATAACTGCTTGCTTAACGAGACTCTCGAGTTCCATTATTTTAGTTTCCACATGGTTTTGCTCTTCACGAGCTTCCTGATATTCTGAATTTTCTGATAAATCTCCGAGCTCTTTTGCACGCTTAAGACGCTCCGCAATTTCAAAGCGCTTTGGACCTTTTAAATAATCAAGCTCCTTATTAAGCTCATCTAATTTTTCTCTTGTAAGATACGACTCCATAGTGTGTTTTAATATATAAATTCTAAATAATTTTCTCAGCTAAGATTACCGCATTCTTGTCGAGCTCGCAACTATTTGTCATACATTCCATTCCACAACCACCACCGAATCTTCACAACCTCCCATAATGTTTTAATGAAAACAGGAGAACCAAGATGTGACATTGATTTATTAACCCATAAAACAGGCACTTCTTTGATCTTGTAACCGTATTTTTTGACAAGAGCAAGTGCCTCCACATCAAAACCCCATCTATTAATAACCATCATTGCAAAAATCTTTTCCGCGACTTCTTCTTCAAATACCTTAAAACCACATTGGGTGTCTTTTATACCGGGCAGAAGAAGTACTTGAATAATCAAGTTTCCTATTCTACTTGGAATTCTCCGCATTAAGGATTGTGGTGGATCCATTATTGCTCCTTTTATGTATCGAGAAGCAATAACGACCGGGAAGCCTTGATTCAGAAATTGAATCGCCTTGTCGAATTGATCAATTGCAGTTGAATTATCGGCATCCATAAACAATCTATACTTTCCCCGTGCCGCACCCATTCCTACTCGCACCGCAACTCCCTTTCCTTGATTTCGAGGAAGTTCAATAATCCGAATGTTATCCATTAATACCTTAAACCGCCTTACGATGTCAACAGTCTCGTCTTTTGACCCATCATCTACTACTATAATCTCGGTCGAATAATTCGCTTTATCACAATGACGCTTAATATCAATAAGTGTAAGTGAAATTCGCTTCGCTTCATTATATGCAGGAATGATTATCGAGAGATAAGGTTTCACATTCTTAGTATAATGTATTTAACGTAAAGCATTAAGAACTTTCCTCTCCCCCGGTAAGTCGTTCCATTTTTTGATTCATTAGATTTAGTCGTTTCCCCGATTCATCGAAAGAGCTTCGCGCATGACTTAAATGAGCATCTAATTTCGAAAAACTTTCTTCGAGTTTTTTTGAATCCTCAAGGATTTTGCCTACACGCTTCCATATCTCCCGAGCCTCTTTGCTTATAGTGACATCTCGATACCAATGATTAATCGCCTGAATTGTAAGATAAAATGTATTTGGAGAAACAGGAATAACTCGCTTCTCTCGTGCATACGCAGCAACATTAAAATTATTCTCAGCCATTCCTCCATGAATTACTTCATAATAGATTGCCTCTGCGGGAATATACATAAGCGCAACATCGAGTGTCCCCTCTGATGGAAGGATATATTTAGAAGCGATGCTATCAATTTGATTTTTCAATTCTCCTGCAAAGAGTTTTTTATCGCGTTCAAAATTATCAAGTGGAAATTTAGAATCAATCGAAAGTAATCGCCCATCAGGTAACTTAAGCACTGAATCCACGATATCGTTCGTTGCTCGAAAATGGTACTGAAGTTCATAATGTTCGCGAGGGAAATATTGAGAAAGGATATTGGCAAGCGCAACCTCGCCCCATTGGCCTCGAAGCTTAGGAGAACGAAATATTTCTTGAAATGAGGAGATTTGTTTTAATGAATCGCCCATAAAACGAATTCTTTCCCCTATTCCTGAAATTCCTGCAGCAAATTCATGCATCTGTTTGTTCATATGCCCTCCTGTCCTTTCTGAACTTTCACGATTTTCTCTCATCCTATCATTAAGCTGATTGAGTATCAGATTAGTCTTTTCATCAAAACGTTTTTCAACATCTCCAAGCTTATTAAGAGTATTATCAAAAGAATTATCCTTATAACGATATCCAAAATAAACCAGTACACCGCCAATAACAAAACCTACAATGAGTGCAAAGATAATAGAAATCATAAATTTTATACATTATACATATTTTTCCTTCGCCATTCATCAATTTTTTTATGATTCCCCGATAAAAGTACCTTAGGAACCCTCCATTTTTTTCCTTCTTTTGTTTCAAATATTTCCGGACGAGTATACACAGGATATGGACGACTTCCAATTGATTCTTCGTTATGAAGAACGTGAGCAATGTAGCGAGATACCGCCTCGAT
>MHJO01000037.1:0-260 GCA_001818015.1 Candidatus Harrisonbacteria bacterium RIFOXYD1_FULL_40_9
GTATTCTTGATGCAATAAGAGATTTCGAAAAAACATCGGGAAAAAAAATCAAGTATTATCAGGCATCGAGTTCTGAAATGTTTGGGGCAACTCCTCCACCTCAGAGTGAAGATACAACTTTTCATCCGCGGAGTCCTTATGGCATTGCGAAAACATTTGCGTATTATACTACCATTCATTATCGAGAGGCATATGGAATTTTCGCTGTGAATGGCATTCTTTTTAATCACGAAAGTCCTCGAAGAGGAGAGACATTTGTT
>MHJO01000037.1:314-3287 GCA_001818015.1 Candidatus Harrisonbacteria bacterium RIFOXYD1_FULL_40_9
CTCTATTTGGGAAATCTAGATGCACGACGTGATTGGGGCTATGCTCCAGAATATTGCGAAGCAATGTATTTAATGATGCAACAGAATGAGCCCGATGATTACGTCATAGGAACAGGAACATCTCATTCAGTGCGTGAATTCGTGGAGGTAGCTTTTCTTTATGCTGGATTGGGGGACTGGAAGCAGTACGTGGAGATAGATCCACGTTATTATAGACCAACAGAGGTCGAGAATCTTATCGCAGATCCACGAAAGGCAAAAGTAAAGCTCGGATGGGAGGCAAAGACGAATTTTAATGATTTAGTAAAAATCATGGTAGAAGCCGATATTAAGAAGTGTGGTGCGCGATAGTTGACCAAAATTTTAATAGTATCTACAATTGATGGCTAGTACATTTACATTAAGAGAGTAGAACAGAAGGAGACTTTTAATGATTAATCTCTCTCGAAAAAAAATTCTCGTAACAGGCGGAGCCGGTTTTCTAGGCTCTCATGTTGTTGAGAATCTTGTTGCAAAAAGAGGAGTAGACTCTCGTAATATTGTAGTGCCACGACTTGAAGATTGTGATTTAAGACTTGAAGCTAATTGCAAACGAGTACTTGAAGGTATTCATATTGTTATTCATCTTGCGGCTAAGGTTGGTGGTATTGGTTTTAATAGACAATTTCCTGGTGAGATATTTTTTGACAATATTATGATGGGCGTGCCACTTATGGATCTTGCGCGGCGGATGGGCGTGGAAAAGTTCGTTGGTATCGGCACTATTTGTGAATATCCAAAGTCACCTCCAGTGCCTTTTAAGGAAGAAGATTTATGGGTTGGGTATCCGGAGGAGACTAACGCTCCATATGGACTTGCGAAGAAGATGCTTCTTGTGCAGGCACAGTCATATCGTGCTCAATATGGATTTAATGCTATTCATCTCTTACCGGTGAATTTGTATGGTCCACGAGACAACTTCGATCCTAAGTCATCCCATGTTATTCCTGCGCTCATCAAAAAGATTGGAGAGGCAAAGCGTGAGGGCAAGGATCATATAGAAATTTGGGGAACAGGTAATGCGACACGAGAATTTTTGTATGTAGAAGATGCCGCAGAAGGAATTGTGCTTGCGACAGAGCAATATGATAAAGCAGATCCCGTGAATCTTGGATCTGGTATGGAAATTTCGATTAAAGATGCCGTTCGTCTTATTTCTGCGTTTATGAGCTATGAAGGCAAAATTATGTGGAATAAAGCCATGCCAGATGGTCAACCTCGGCGTGTACTTGATACTGAGCGAGCAGAGAAAGAGTTCGGTTTCAGGGCACGTACTCGTTTCGAAGAAGGCCTTAAGAATGCAATTCGGTGGTATGAAGAAGAGGTGGCATCCGCATAAAGAAAAGAGATCTCGATGTATAAAAAGAACCGTTCCAACATTCTTCGGAACGGTTTTACTTTTATTTGATATCTTGAATTAAGAATCTATTGACAGATTGACAAAATACGCCATTCTATAGTGTAGTATTTTTACATTTCAATAATGGTTGGAGAACTTATGAAACACCAAAGAATACTAGTAACTGGCGGAGCAGGATATATTGGATCGATGCTTGTGCCTGCACTTTTAGATCAGGGTCATCAGGTAATTGTGCTTGATAATTTCATATATCATCAAACATCTCTTCTTGATTGTGTGTGTAATGAAAATTTTCAAATTGTGCGTGGAGATGCGAGAGATAAGAGTCTTATAACCGACCTTGTTTCGAAAGTGGATGGGGTTATTCCACTTGCCGCACTTGTAGGTGATGCCGCATGTGATCTTGATCCTATGCGTGCAGAGGCAGTAAATCATCATGCAGTATCGATGCTTGTAGCGCTCATGGACAAAAGTCAGTGGATTATTTATCCAAACACAAACAGCGGATACGGGAAGGGACAAGGCACTTCAATGTGCGACGAAAATTCCCCTATGGATCCCATTTCGCTATATGGTCGTACAAAGGTACGCGCAGAAGTGGCAGTGAGACGTAATTGTGAGAATCATGTAGTGCTTCGTCTCGCAACAGTATTTGGTATTAGTCCTCGTATGCGCCTCGATCTTCTTGTGAATGATTTTGTATATCGTGCAGTGAACGATGGATTTGTGGTGCTTTTTGAGGCTGACTTCAAGAGAAACTATGTGCATATTTCTGACATCGTGCGTGCATTTCTTTGGGTGATTAATAGCTTCGAAACTATGAAGGGTGGGGTCTATAATGTCGGTTTAAGTAAGGCGAATTTAAGTAAACGAGAGCTTTGTGAAGAAATTAGAAAGCAAGTTCCTCGATTTGTATTTTTCGAGGATAGGGTTGGAAGAGATCTCGATCAAAGGAATTACATTGTAAGTAATGCAAAGATTGAGAAAACTGGATTTAAGTTTTTTGTGTCACTTTCGGGAGGCATAAGAGAACTTATTAAGGGCTATCAAATCATACGCCGGAACCAGTTCTCGAATGTATAAACTAATCTTAAGAAGTGTTTTGACTATGTTTCGTGAATACAGAATAATATCTGCCGTTCATTGAAATTGGGAGTCTGAATGAGCATAGACGAATTGAATCTTAGGTATAAATTGGCTCACAATACCATTGATGAGGATGATATAAGAGATTTAATTGAGTGGCTGAAGACCAATCCACGGCTTACTATGTCGTCAACTTTAACACCGGCTTTTGAGAAAAAGTGGAGCGAGTGGGTTGGAACAAAGTATTCAGTATTTTGTAATTCTGGATCTTCTGCAAACCTTTTAATGTATGCAGTACTCAGAGGAATACGTTCCTCGACTGATCTGAAGCTGAAGGTGGTTGTTCCTAGTGTTGGTTGGATAACGAGCATCGCTCCCGCTATGCAACTCAAAGGATATGGCAAGCTTTTGATGTGTGAGGCGGATCAGGACACTTTTGGACTCGACTTGAATTATCTCGAAGATCTTTTAAAAAAACACAATCCTCA
>MHJO01000037.1:3313-25355 GCA_001818015.1 Candidatus Harrisonbacteria bacterium RIFOXYD1_FULL_40_9
GAGATTTTAGTTCTTCAGAAGCGGTATGGTTTTTATTTACTTGAAGACGCGTGCGCAGCAGCAGGCTCTTCTTATAAGGGTCGGCGCGTGGGTTCATTTGGTGATATGTCGAGTATTTCTACTTATTTTGGTCATGCGTTTTCAACGATTGAAGGTGGTGTTGTGTCGACTAATGACGAAAGCCTCTATGAAAGGCTTCTTATGTTGCGAAGTCATGGATGGGATCGAGATTTGAGTCCAGAGAGACAAACAATTTTAAGAAAAATTCACGGCGTGGATGATTTTCATGCACCCTTTGTTTTCTATGAAGATGGCTTTAATTTGCGTCCAACGGACCTTTCTGCGCGGTTAGGGTTGAGGCAATTAGATAAGATAGACTGGCTTGTGCGTAGGAGATTTGAGAATCATTGTTTGTATCGAAAACTTCTTGGTAGTTTCCTTAAGTTTCAAAAATATAATGATGATTCTGTTGTATGTAGTATCCACTTTGGAGCTCTTGCGGCTTCAGTAGAAGAAAGGAGGAGGATTGTTACAGCTCTTAGAGAAAATGGTATTGAGACTAGAATTTTTTCCGCTGGGAACCTTGGTCGTCATCCGTTTTGGATTCGGGAGTTTGGTGTATGGTCGGCGCCCATAGCAGACAGAATCCATTTTACTGGTTTCTTTCTGCCGAATCATCCGTCATTGGAAAGAAAAGACGTTGAGTTCGTATCTCAAATAGTAATTGATGCGATTCATGGGAGGAGTTGATGAGTTTTACGACCTACTCAAGAATTGCAATCGTTGATATAGGGCATTACACAGGAACTGCTGTTTTGAAAGGATTAAGTTGTCGTGACTTTATCAATGCGAGAGTTTTTATTAGCGAAAAAAGGCTCTTGGATGATATTGAGGAATTTAGTCCAGAGTTTTTGATTGTGATAGGCGCAAAAACTGGTGGGATAAAATTTAATATCGATTTTTGTGGAGATATAATCTACAGTAGTCTTAGGTTGCAGGCTGATGTGATCCATTTGGCTCAAAAAATCGGCGTTAGAAAATTGATCCTGATTGGAACTTCTTGTATGTACCCAAAGCATTCTCTGCAGCCAATCAAAGAAGAATATTTGATGGCTGGACAAGTCGAAGAGACTAGTGAAGCGCACGCTCTAGCTAAGCTTGCAGGTTACGGGATGTGTAGGGCTTATAAAAAGCAGTTCGGTTTAAATGCTACTGTGGTGGTACCGGCAACGATTTATGGACCAGGACTTCATTTTGACGCAGAGAACTCTCATGTAATAAGTGCTTTCATAAAGAAGTTTTATGATGCAAAGATTGCTAGCGATGAAGAAGTTACTATCTGGGGTACAGGAAAGGCAAGGCGAGAATTTATTTATATTGAGGATTTGATTAATGCTCTCATTTATATTCTTAAATCCGAAGGAAATCTTGACCTTATAAATGTGGGCGTAGGATATGATTATTCTATCCAAGAACTTGCAGAGATTGTAGCTCGAGAAGTGCAGTTTACTGGAGTAATAAAAAATGATCTTACTGCTCCAGAGGGTGTTTTTCAGAAACTTTTGGATAATACGAAAATTCTAAGTACGGGTTGGCGCTCGATTATTCCTTTTCACGTAGGAGTTCGTTTGACTTATGAGTGGTTCAGGGAGCATTTTTCTTAGAAAAGGCTTGACATTTAAGTTCAAAAACTCCATTGTGCAATGGAGTTTTTTCATAATTAAATGCGCCATTTGCTTGAGGTTTCGACGAACCAAGGGAGGAAAAACGTGTTATATCAAATGATTCAGCTAAGAAGTTGTCTTTGAATGCCTAGTAGGGGATCTGTGGAAAAAGTTTTTGAAACTCCGTGGTTTGACATAGAGAAGGAGACATTAAGAAGTCCAAAAACACATAAGGGAAAAACTTATTACCGGCTCAACTGTCCCAATGGAGTGATTATCATCGCTAAGACTCGTGATCGAAAATTGATATTGGTTCGACAATTCAGGCCATCACTTAATAGATATACCTTGGAATTACCGGCTGGATTTATTGATGAGGGTGAGACGCCGGAGTTCGCTGCCTCAAGAGAGCTTATGGAAGAAACTGGATATTTGTGTTCTAGGATGGAGCTTATTGGATCTGGAAATGCAATGGCAGAGAGAGTAAATAGTAGGGCTTTTATTGTTTGTGGTCGTAATGCCTTACGAGAGGTAGGCTCAAGAAAAGAGGATGGAATCAAAACTCTATTAGTATCAAGAGATAGGCTTGAATATCTTATCGCAAATGGAAAGTTCGATAACTTGAATGCTCTTGGATCTTTATTCTTGGCTGAGAGAAGGGGATTTTTCGATGACTAGCATTTTTTAATGTAATTTATTCTTAAACTCCGTTATTACGGAGTTTTTTTGACTTTTTGAAAAGATGTATTTAGAGTATAGACGCTCATTAATAACTGAATATGGGAGGCTTAGGTGAATTGTGGAATAAGAGGACGAGTAGCTCTTATTACTGGAAGTAGTAGGGGCATAGGAAAAGCTTCTGCCGTTGCATTAGCAAAAGAAGGTGCTCATGTGATTATTACTGGTCGAGATAAATCGAAACTTCGAATTGTTAAGCAAGAAATTATCAAAGAAATTGGTTTGGGGATAACTATTCATTCTGTTCAAGTTGATTTCATGGATTCTGTGCAGATAGAGAAATTATTTAGTTTTATTTATTCAACTTATGGTTCGTTGGATATCTTAGTAAATAATGTTGGAGGCGCTTTGAGATTCCGTCATTTTGATGAATTAACGGATGAGATGTGGAGAGAGACTCTTGATTTTAATTTAATGAGTATGGTGCGAGTTACTCGAATTGCCATTCCTTTGCTTAAGAAATCTACACAGCCAAGGATTATAAATATTTCAAGTAATGTGGGTAGACAGCCTGGAGTAATGAATCCTGATTATGGGGCAGCAAAAGCTGGGATGATTTATTTGAATAAATATCTTTCTAATGATTTGGGTAAATATGGTATTACGGTGAACGTGGTTACTTTGAGCACTGTGGAAGGAGATGCGTGGGATAGAAGTGTGGAAAACATGAGTGGTTACAAGGGAGTAGATGCCGAAAACGCAGAGAAACTATTCTTAGAGGAAGTAGTGAGCAAGATGGTCTTGAAGAAGCCCGGTAAGCCAGAAGATATCGCGAATCTGGTAGTTTTTTTAGCTTCTAAACAAGCACGATTTATAACAGGAACTTGTATCGCGGTTGATGGCGGCACTATAAAATCTATGTTCTGAATATGAGATACAAAGCACTGGGAAGAGGAGAAATAGGAATAAAAATCTCTGAAATTGGATTCGGGACGTGGGGAATAGGCGGACTATCGCGCGGGGGCGCTACTTCATATGGAAAGACGGACGATAATGAATCGAAGCGAGCGCTTCAGTGTGCGTATGATTCTGGAATAAATTTTTACGACACTTCTAATATATATGGCGATGGTCATAGCGAGGAATTGCTTGGTGAAGTTTTCAAAAACAGAAGAGATAGGATTGTAATTGCAACCAAGGTCGGCTTCGTAGAGCATTTAAAGCCACAAGATTTCTCAATTAATAGCATGACAGAATCTCTTGATGGAAGTTTAAGGAGGCTGAGAACTGATTATGTTGATATATGCCAACTTCATAGTCCTTCATTAGATCAGATTTCTCTGGGCGTGATTTCGGAATTTGTAAATAAATTGAAGAGTCAGGGAAAAATTCGAATGTTTGGAATTTCCGTTAAATCACCCAAAGATTGTAGGTCCGCCGTTCTTAATTTTGGAGCAGAAATTTTGCAAGTTAATTTCAATATGATTGATCAAAGAGCGCTTGATTTTGACATTTTTGAATTTGTAAATAAATTAAATATCGGTCTAGTCTTGCGTACGCCGTTATGTTTTGGATTCTTGTCGGGCAAGTGCTTGAATGCGGAATTTGGATCAGATGATCATCGTTCAAGATGGCCCAAAGAACAGCTCGATAAATGGAGGGAGGCTCCTAATTTTTTTATCGAGATAGCGAAAAAAATGAGATTAACCTTATCGCAACTCGCTTTTCGATTTTGTCTTGATCAAGTAGGTACAACAACTGTGATTCCGGGCATGATAACCGTGGAAGAAGTTATGGAGAATGCATCAGTTAGTAACACACATCCACTTGGCCCAATTATTCTTAGTGAAATAAGAAATATTTATTTAAATCACAGCTTTTTTATTGCGAAACCAAAGTAATTAATTAAATCCCTGTTTTTTCGGGGATTTTTAATGAGCAATGAACTTGACGGTTTGTGAATTTTCATTATTCTATGATTAGCTTTTTTACATAAGAAAGAAGGATTAATTTGAGCGCGTCTCTTGATGTTCTGTTTATTAATCCCGGGGATACTAGAAAGATATATCAACATCTGAGTAATAGTTTTTCTGCGATAGAGCCGCCTGTCTTTGCGGCTACATTCGCTACATTTCTTCGTAAAAAAGGATGTAGTGTGGCTATCTTTGATATGCCCGCAGAGGGCAGGTCTACAAAGGAAGTTGCAGAAGTAGCAATAATGCTTAAGCCACTCCTTGTGGTTATTGCAGTATATGGTTTTCAACCGTCTGCATCAAGTCAGAATATGCCTGCTACTCGTGAAATCTGTAATAATATAAAAGCTTTAAATTCTGAGATAAAAATACTCCTTACTGGAACACATCCTGCGGCACTTCCAATGAAAACCCTTACTGAAGAGTCAATTGACTTTGTTTGTGATGGCGAAGGCCCGATTACGATACATGAAGTAGTGCAGGCACTGAAGGTAGGTGACGGGGACTGGAGCAAGGTACGAGGATTATGGTATTGGGGCGGGGTTCATCCATTCAAAATGGTCCGATCAAACGTAAGCGCGCCTCTTGTCGAGAATGTTGACGAAGAGATGCCTGGACTCGCATGGGATCTTTTGCCGATGGGTAAGTATAGGGCTCATAATTGGCATTGCAACTATGGAGATATGGTATCTCGGATGCCGTATGCCTCGATTCTTACGAGTTTTGGTTGCCCATTTCGTTGTGAATTCTGTTGCATACAGGCCCCATTCAAAAGCGGTGAAAGAGTGATGGGCTACAAGTCTGAAGTTAATAGTTATAGACTACGTAGTCTCGAGGCTGTAATGAAAGAAATACATTGCGTGGTGCAGGTGTATGGAATAAAGAATATCAAGATTCACGATGAGATGTTTGTTTTGCATCCGAAACATGTATTAGGAATCGCAGAGGCTATTAAGGATCGGTATGGAGATAGCTTGAATATATGGGCGTATGCGCGCATTGATACCACAAAACCAGTGTTTCTTGATGCGCTTCGTAGTGCGGGTTTTAAGTGGCTTGGCATCGGTATTGAATCGGGTAGTGCGCATGTAAGGGAGGGAGCTGATAAATCTTTCAGTGACAATGATATTCGGAAAGTATGCGAGCGAGTGAAATCTGCGGGAATTAATATCGGTGGAAATTTTATTTTTGGCTTGCCTGATGATACTCACGAGACTATGAATGAAACGTTTGCATTGGCTTTAGAGATTATGCCCGAAATGGCAAACTTTTATTCTGCAATGGCATACCCTGGTTCAAGGCTTCATTCGTGGGCTCGTGAGAGGGGATGGCCTTTGCCCGAAGATGTAGATAAAGGTGGGCCGGGTTGGATCGGGTATTCTCAGCATAGTCGCGAAACTTTTCCGCTTCGCACTGAAAAGGTAGATGCTTGTGATGTATTGAAGCGTCGCGATAGCGCATTTATTGAGTATTATACAAATCCATCGTATCTTCGAATGGTCGACTCTATTTTCGGGAAAAATGCGGTAAGTCATATCAAGGAGATGACTTCCTTGCCTTCGCTTAAAAGAGTTTTATTTGAGAAAAAAGATTAATTCATCTTTGGTGGAAGAGGCCCTAAGGGCTTCTTTTTATTGACAGAATTGTATGTATATGTCTATTCTTCTAGTGGTTTTTTAAAAATAAGTATAAATGCTAATGGAGGTATGTTTTGGGAGAAGTGTATGAAAGTTGCTGATTTTATCATCAACTACCTTGCGGGTTGCGGAATACGAGAGGTTTTTGTAGTATATGGTGCCGCGAACGGCGATCTCATTGATGCGTTTACAAGAACTACCGCTATTCGTTATGTAGCGGTTATGCATGAGCAGGCAGGCGGTTTCGCTGCTGAAGGATATGCTAAAGTAAGCGGAAATTTTGGAGTGGCTATTGCAACAAGTGGACCAGGGGGCGGCAACTTTGTCACCCCAATCCAGAATTGTTTTTATGATTCTGTGCCATGTCTGTTTATTACCGGGCAGATCAATTCACAATTTCTACGACCTGATCCATGTATTCGACAAATAGGTTTTCAAGAAACCGATATCGTAGGTACGGTGAGGGGTATTACTAAGTACGCAGTAATGATTCGTAATCCGATGAACATAAAGTATGAATTGCAAAAAGCTTTGTATCTTATGAAAGATGGTAGGCCTGGACCGGTGCTTATAGATATCCCACTTGATGTACAAAAGAAGGATATTGATGACGTGTCTCTTTTGATGAGTTTTAGTCCTCATTCTAAGGATGACGTACCTGATTACGACATTGAATGCATCGATAAACAAATTGATGAGTGTTGTAAAGATCTTGGGTGTGCTGAGAGACCAGTAATGCTTATAGGCGGAGGAGTTCGTATTGCTCAAGCAGTAGACGAATTGATTATGTGTGCAGATATATTGAATATACCTGTGTTCCCCACGTGGAATGCGCTTGATGTGGTTACATCAGACCTTCCGTATTACGGGGGAAGGGTGGGAACGTACGGTGGTCCTGGCAGAAATTTTGGCATTCAGAATTCAGATCTTCTTATTGGAATCGGCACAAGAATTTCTGGAAGGATTACTGGTGGTAATGTGAAAAGTTTTGCACGCGGCGCAAAGAAATACGTTGTTGACGTAGATAAAGCGCTTCTTAGAAGAGAATTTCAGCAAGTACCTTGTGATGTGAACATCTATTGTGATGCAAAAGTCTTTCTTGAGCGAATGATTACAAGGATTACCAAATTTCCTATACGTCGTGATTTTTCGATGTGGCTAAGGAAAGTCATTGATTGGCGTGAAAAATACGATCCCGTAAAGGCTGAGCATTTTAGTAGAGGAGACATTGTTGATCCATACGTGTTTTTCAGAATTCTCTCAGAAGAAATGAGAGAGCAAGATATTTTAGTAGGGGATTGTGGAGGTAATATTGTTGCAAGCAATCACGCATTTAAGACAAAGCGGGGACAGAGAAACATCACGAACAATGGCAATTCACCAATGGGTTTCTCGTTCGCTGCATCAATGGGTGCGTGGTTTGCTGCAGAAAAAAATCGTACGGTAGTGTGCACGATTGGCGATGGTGGTTTCACAATGAATAGCCAGGAAGTTCAAACATTTTTGAATTATGGGGTTGGTGTAAAAACGTTTATTATTGATAATCGTATCTACGGAATTACTAAGGCATTTCAGGAAGTCAATTTTAATGGAAGGTCTGAGGCGTGCGGTCCAAAAGGATATAATCCTCCTGATTTCGTGAGGCTGTGCGGAAAAGGTTACGGCATGAGAACATTTGTCATTGAAAGAAATTCCCATATACGATTGATTATAAGAGAAGTATTGAACACAGAGGGTCCGGTTGTATGTGTTGTGCAGTGCAGTGAGTATCATACATATGAACCAAAAATTGTGGGGTGGAAAACACCTATCGAAGATATGTACCCATATCTTTCTCGTGAGGAATTTAAGGCAAATATGATCATTGATCCATTGCCTGGGTGTGGGTGGGAAGATCCCGAGATGCCTAAGGGCAGTGAGGGATCAGAGAGGGAATCGAGATAGAGAGAATAAAGGAGCTTACGGGCTCCTTTTGTATTTTTAAATAATTGTGGTTAAATGATGTCATATAGAAACCATGATTATAACTCGAACACCATTTAGAATGTCATTTTTTGGAGGAGGCACTGATTATCCTGCATGGTATGAAAAGCATGGGGGCGCCGTTCTTTCTGTAACCATTAATAAATTTTGCTACATTACTTGTCGTTATCTACCGCCTTTCTTTGATAATAAATACCGTTTTGTGTGGTCAAAAATAGAACTTGCAAAAAATATCGATCACATTCAGCATCCGGCGTTTTCTCATATCGTAAGATTTACAGATATTGAAAAAGGGATAGAAGTGCATCATGATGCAGATCTTCCATCACGATCAGGGCTGGGTTCAAGCTCTTCTTTTACGGTGGGATTACTTCATGCACTGAACGCTCTTAAGGGGAAGGTCATCACAAAGCGTCAATTGGCTCTTGACGCAATTCATGTTGAGCAAAAAATAATGAAGGAGAGCGTGGGATCTCAGGATCAAGTTGCTGCTGCGTTTGGAGGACTGAATAAGATTGAATTTGGGGGATCTCATACTTTGTCGGTGAATCCTATTACTATAGGCCACGAAAGACTTAATGAGCTTCAAAATCATCTCATGTTATTCTTCACGGGTCTCTCAAGAAATGCATCAGAAATTGCAATTCATCAAATTAATAATATTGAAAGGAAGACTGATGAACTCCATCTTATGAGGGAAATTGTTGATCAAGCTACTGACATCCTTACTTCTTCGGATAATTTAGAGGAATTTGGAGTATTACTTCATGAGACATGGAAATTAAAACGAGGCTTATCGTTAAGTATCACAACGCCATTTATTGATGAAATATATGAAGCGGGTATGAGTGCAGGTGCTTCTGGTGGTAAATTGTTGGGGGCAGGAGGGGGGGGATTTATGCTTTTTTTTGTAAAACCAGAATCACAGCCACACGTGCGAGAAAAATTAAAGAATCTTCTTTATGTGCCATTTCGTTTTGACGGAGTAGGCAGTCAAATAGTATACTACTCTTCTTCCGAAGATAGTCAGTAACTATTTCATGAACAAATATACCAAAAACACAGACGTAGTCATCTTGTGTGGGGGCAAGGGCACTCGTCTCGGCGCTCTCACGGAAAAAATCCCAAAGATACTTATTCCTATAAAAGGAAAGCCATTTCTTGAAGTTTTATTAGAAAGGCTGAGCGCCGAGGGATATAAGAGATTTGTGCTGTGCGTGGGGCATCTAGGTAAAGAGATTGCGAATTACGTTAAAAATAAAAGACACAAAGGAAGGCACGATATCGATATTCTTATTTCTTCGGAAGAAGAGGCGATGGGAACGGGTGGAGCAGTGAAAAATGCTGAATCTCTTATTCAAAGTGACCCATTTATTGTAATGAATGGAGATATGATTTTCGATATGAAGCTTTGTGCGCTTGAAGATTTTCACATATCCTTAAAAAGCTCTCTTTCTATTGTGATTACTCATGATCCTGAGCGCAAGGACTCTGGTAATGTATTAGTGGATCAAAATAATAAAATTATAAGTTTTGCAGAAAGAAATTCGAAGGAGGGAGGGTTTATGAGTGCCGGAATTTATGTCATGAATAAAAGTTTATTGAAGAACATGGATCATGTTCCCTTTTCTCTGGAATATGATTTTTTCCCGGTTGTTATAAAGCGTGTAGCGTGTTTTGGATTTATGAAGCCGGGGCTTTTTATAGATATCGGAACTCCGGATCGCTATAGAAAGGCTAATGAAATAAATTGACTTTCCGTTATAAAGCTTATATTCTCATAGGAGTTTTCTTTACAAATAAAGGAGAGATCTTTGTGGAAAAACCAATAATAGAAGGGAAGACGCCAGGCGTGAAGCTTGATAGAGAGCGTATTACTGTTGTCACGCTTAAAGAAATGAAGAAAAGAAATGCGCTTGTGGCTGCCCTTAGTATTTATGATTTTCCCTTTGCTCAATATGCAGATCAAGCAGGAATAGATGTTATTATTGTCGGCGATTCGTTGGGCATGACACTACTTGGATATAAGAACACGTTGCCAGTTACGATGGATCAAATGATTAGTCATGCGAGTGCTGTACGTCGCGGTACCGATAGGATTTTTGTGGTGGGCGACATGCCTTTTATGTCATATCAAGCTTCCGACGAAGAGGCGGTACGAAATGCTGGCCGATTCATTAGCGAAGCGGGATGTGAGGCGGTAAAGTGTGAAGCGAGCAAGAAGCTTCTTGCTCGAATAAAGGCAATCGCAAACGCCGAAATTCTGGTGATGGGGCATATTGGTCTTAATCCTCATAAAATTCACGAAATGGGTGGATATCGTATTCAGGGCAAAACTCGCGAAAGCACAATAGAGCTTCTTGAAACTGCGTATGCGCTTCAGAATGCTGGGGTTTTCGCGCTACTTCTTGAGGGAGTTACTGAAGAAGTAGCTCAGATAATTTCTGAAAATCTGGAGATACCCGTGTATGGAATAGGGTCGGGTAGATATCTCGATGGACAGCTTCTTATTGGTCACGATCCTATGGGAATGTATTCAGGATTCAAAAAGATGCCGATTTATATCAAACAATATCGTGTTACCGAGAAAGATATTGGAAAGACTCCTGGTGATGTGATTAGGGGAAAAATGACAGAATACGTTGACGAAGTGAAAGAAAGGACTTTCCCTGGAGAAAAGAATGTTCATAAGGTTCGTGCCGATGAATTTGATGCAATTAAGGAAGAACTTATTGGGCTAGGACTTGTAAAAAGAGCAAATCTATTGGTCTAGTCTAGGGAATTATTAAACCTCCGTTACAGGAGGTTTTGTTTTCTAAAAAAGAGTCACGAGGTGGGACTTATTGGGTTTTTATGACTTGGAATTAAGCCCTATTCAATAATCTTTACTTCTGGGAGGGGTATAATGAATTTCGATTTAAGTCCTCGATCACGAAGTTTTTTAATAAGGGTATCGGCGATATGCCACGAAAGAAGTAGGGCGTATTCGGGCTGTTCTTCAAAAAGTCTTTTTTCATCTACAACAGGAATATGTGTACCTGGCGAGAAAAGCCCAAGTTTAAGAGAACTTGATTGTTCAGCGAGGTAGGGGATTAAGAGTGGATCTATGTGGCAATAGTTAAGGACGGGACTTGATCGTCCAGGGGAACCCACTCCTGCAGTTGTTTTTCCAGCAAGTTTCAATTCGCATAAAAGCTTTACTAGGGTAAGCCGTGAAAGTTCAACGCGTTCTTTAAATTTCTTATAAGTAGACGGCTTATATAAGCCTGCCTTCTCCTCATTTTTAATGAGTCGATTTACCTCTTGCGAAGCCTTGAGGTTTTTGCCTTTTGTAGCGAATACACGAATTGATCCTCCTGATGAAGCGATTCGTTCGGCATCGGTAAGAGTAAATCCAAACTTTTTAAAAAGAACCTGCAGTGGTTTCAGTGAATAGAAGCGTAAGTGTTCATGATACATTGTATCGTACTGAGCTTTTTGAATGGTATCGAGAAGATATTGTGATTCTGATATAAATACTCCTTTTTTTGGAAGCAGAGTATCGAGTCCCCTCATGAAGGAAGAGAGATTATTTATATGAGCAAAAACATTTGTTGCAATGACAACTGATGCTTGGCCATATTTTTTTACGACTTCTTCGGCGACTTTTTCAGAGAAAAATTTATTAATAGTGGGGATGCCATTCTCTTGAGCTATTTTGGCAACATCAGTTGGTTCGATGCCTACAACTTTCATCCCTTCGTTTTTGAATTGCTGAAGCGCAGTTCCATCATTTGAACCTATGTCAACAATTAAAGATCCTTGCTTGAGTTTAAACTTTTTGATGGTGGATTCTGCGAGTATTTTGAAATTATCAACAAGCATTTGCGTGATGCCAGTGCGATATGGATATTTTTTATGAAATACGATCTGAGGAGGAGGAACGAAATCAAGTTGCACTAAGCCGCAACTAATGCAACGAACAACATTAATAGGGTAATGAATCTCTTCCTCTTTTACTTCTTGTGCGTTCGGAAGAAGATCACAAGGAGGCTGGTGATCTAAATTAATAATAGTTTCTAGACTTGGTTTGCCACAAATTTGGCAATTATTGAGTATTCCAAGAGGATTTTCATCTTGGCTCTTTTGTTTTTTATTTTCCATCATACTGAGAATAATACTCAGATTTCTTGAGCTTTTGCAAGGTCTTGTGATAAGTGGACGACCCCGGCTTTTTATGATACTTTAAATTCGAAATCTATCTATATAAAAAATATGAAAATAGGTATTGTATGTTTTAATTTCTTTATTGCGGGAGGCGCTCGTCTTGCGCTCGATCTAGCGAAATCTTTGGGGAAACTTGGCCATAAGGTAGTGATTTATACTCCGGATAATAAAGCTGAATCCTATCGTGATATTATGGCTGGACTTGATATTAAAATTATTAAACCGCGATTTTCCATCACCGCGTTTTCGAGTAAAAAACCACGAACCTTTGTTGGTTGGATTATTAAAAAAATACGCGAGGAGGTTGGATTTTTAAGCGCTGCAAGGAAAATTGTAAGTGCTATGGAGTCTGATTTTGACATTGTGAGTGTGCATGATTCTTCCTATGTAGTGGGATATCTTTACAAGAGAAAGCTTAATCCTCGGACCCGTGTTATTTGGAATGTGAATGGCCAACCATTTCTTTATATCTCAAGAAACAACTTTCTTATTGATATAGTTGGCAGAATATATCATTGGACAAGAGGATTCTTTAATAAAAAGTATTTGCGGGCAGTTGATGAATCAATTGTTCTTGATACTTATAATAAACAATGGCTTGAGAAGTATGGAGTGAAAAATATTTCCATAATTCGAGGAGGTATAGATTTCGGAAAATTTTATGCGCCTGTCAAAGACTTTACTAAGAAAGCTACAAATAAATCTGTGAAGCTTTTTGCTCTTGGAGCGCTTAATCCTTATAGACGTTTTGAGGATGTTATTATGGCGATTTATTATCTAAGGCAGTGGGGATATAACGCCGAAGCGGAAATCATTTGTAATAATATTTGGCATGAAGATGGTGTAAGAGATAATCTTATCTCGTTAGTACAAAAACATCATTTAGAAAATGCAGTGCGATTGCATTTTACAGGAGTTCCTGATGAAGAATTGCGTCGTACTTATAGTAATAGCGATGTTTTTGTGCAGGCAGTGTATGTTACTCCTCCTGGTAATCATGGATGGGGACTTGTGAATTTTGAAAGTATGGCAAGTGGTTTGCCTCTTATTGTGTGTCGGGCCTCAACTGCAACAGAAGTTTTGGAAGATAATAGAACTGCTCTCTTTGTAGATCCCCTAAGTCCTGAGCAAATTGCTCGTAAAGTGGAGTCTCTTATTCTAAATCCAAAACTTTATAAAGAGATCGCACTCGCGGGACAGAGTTTTGTGAAAAATAATCTATCATGGGAGAAGTATGCCCAAGAGGTACTTGAAGTATTTAAGGCGTCTCAAAAGTGATCGAAGGGTGGTTCTTTTTATTTCTCTTACTATAAAACTATGAAATTTGCATTTATTCACTTTGATTTAACGCGTCAAAACGGAGATCCGCGAATGGTTTTGTCTCTTGCAAAGCATTCACAAGAGGAAGGCCATGAAGTGAAGGTCTACTGCGCAGAGTTTCATCCTCGCTGTTTTCCCGAGCTTCATAAGGATCTTTCCATTTCTGTAGTTCCTCCCTACGCTCCGCTTAATTCAGTCTTAAGGGCTACATCATTATTGGGGAGAGTTATTGAGAGATTAAGGCGTCTTCTGCTTTATAATGATAGTGCGCGTAGAATTGAAAAAGAACTTGATTCTGATTTTGATTTCGTATTTTGTGAGAACGATTATTCATATAAAGTAAGTCGAATCTACAAGAAAAGAAATCCCAATAGTCGGGTTGTCTGGATCATGAATAATCCTCAGTTTTATCATTCAAAAAAGAATACATTTCTTTTTGATGTATTGAGTCGAGTTGCGGCAGTAATCGAAAAAATATCTGCACGAAAATATGCGAAATGGATAGACTGGGTAATAGTATATGATAAAGAGAATAAAAACGGAGCAGAAAAAGCAGGATATAAAGCTAAATTAATGGGTAACCCACTCGATTACAAAAAGTTTTATTATCCTCCGCGACAATCGCTTACAAAAAATAAACTCACGCAGCTTTTAGGTTGGGGGGTTTTGAGCCCCTTGAGGCGTTTTGAGGACATAATTGAAGCAACAGCAATTCTTAGAGATAAGGGTTATAATGTAAAAGCACTTATCTTTTCAAAAAATTATTGGGGGGATAGTTCTTATGAAAAAACATTTATGGATTTTGCACACAAAAATCGTGCGCATAAGTATGTAGAGATTAGATTTGGAGATACGAAAGAAGAAGAAATAATGAATGGAGTGAGGAATTCACATATTGCTGTTGTCCCAAATAGTGCAAAAGTATGGGTTGCTACCGCATGCGAGGCAATGGCAGCTGGTTTACCTCTTATTATTTCAAATAAAACTTCTATGGCAGACGTTTTGGAGGACGGAGTTAATGCATTTCTTGTAAACCCTTTTAGTCCTAGCGAGATAGTAGAGAAAGTGGCACGTCTTATTGATGATGCCTCGCTTTATCTTTCTATGGCGAAATCAGGTCAGAAATACGTCGAAGATAATTTAAGTTTCAAAAATTTTGTCAGAGAAATGGTCAAAAGACCTTTATGAAAATGTAT
Organism: Candidatus Harrisonbacteria bacterium RIFOXYD1_FULL_40_9; assembly: GCA_001818015.1. GTDB lineage: Bacteria > Patescibacteriota > Minisyncoccia > UBA6257 > XYD1-FULL-40-9 > XYD1-FULL-40-9. The sequence goes on from MHJO01000037.1 coordinate 17,971, forward strand.
TTTAAGTTAAAAAGAATTTTGAAAGAAACAATAGGTGCAGTGTTGCTCTATGAAAATTTCTTGATTTATTATGGCGAGCGTCTGAAAATATTTCGAAATCGTAGTGTTTCAATAAAACTACGAAATGGAATTAAATATAAAATTAAGGCTCGTACTAATGAAATTTCAATTATTAATGAAATTTGGGGACTTAAAATATATAATCGCTTGATGCCTTCGATAGAAGATGGATCAACAGTGGTAGATATTGGTGCGAATATTGGAGTCTTTTCAGTAAAAGCCGCACGTTACAAAAAAGACATTAGAGTCCTAAGTTTTGAGCCTATGCAGGGCAATTACGAAGCACTTAAAGAAAATATTCGAATTAATAATTTAGAGAATTTTATTGTACCCTATAAAATTGCAGTGAGTGGTAATGGCGAGGATAAGGTTCTGTATTTTAAAGATAAAGATTCAGGAGGAGCCTCTATTCATAATTATAGAAATGAAGCAGTTTCTCAGATTCGTGTCCCTTCAATTACATTGGAAAGCATATTCAAAGATCACGCTATTAAACAATGTGATTTCCTGAAAATTGATTGTGAGGGAGCGGAGGGAGAAATTATTCTTAATACTCCACGTTCTTTATTTTCACATATTAAAAGTATGACCATTGAATGGCATGAAGGTCTTAATTCTATTACCCTTAAGGAATTTAGAAAATTTTTGGAAGGCTTGGGGTACATATCGATATTTGATAACAATACAATCACGTTGTATGTCTCACGAAGCTAAAAAAATACTTACACCTCGGATTTCGATTATTGCCCCAGTTTTGAACTGTGAGCGCTATATCGCCGAAACCATTGAATCTGTTATTATGCAAACCTATCAAAATTGGGAGCTTATTATAATAGATGGCAAATCAGAAGATAAAACAGTAGAGATAGCTTTAAAGTATGCGGGTATGCATAATAATATTTCTGTAATTTCAGAGAAAGATGAGGGGTTTGTGCATGCGGCAGAAAAAGGACTCGAACGCGCAAGGGGAGAATTTATATGTTTCTTGTGTGGTCAGGATGGGTTTCTTGACAAGGATTGGTTTCTTAAATGCATTAATGCCTTTGATAAAGAAAAGGATATATCTTTGGTGTGGGGACTTGTGTGCGGAAAATCAGAAGATGGATCTTTTATATATGATACTAATGAGTCCTATATTCATTTCTTGAAGCCACGAGGATTGCTTGGGGTGATGCGTAATATAGCAGTAAAGAGTAAAGATATAGTAAAGGATCTTTTATTTGCGCCACTTTACAGAAAAAAAATAATACTCAAGAAATTATTTTCTTCCGGAGCGATCCTGAGAATTAATTCTATTACTCAGAAAAGCTTTCCTGCGGGTCAATATCCTCAAAAAGAAGATTGGTTTTTGTATTGGTTAAATACAGGACTCGTATTTCCTGATCAAAGTTTGGTGGTGAGTAGAGAGGTGTATCGTGTGTGTACCCCGCGCTATATACAAGGAATCCCTAATTTTGATAATTTTGGAAATTTCGTTTTCAACTTTAATGCAAGAGGATATTTGCCATACTTTATCCCTACGTATGCAAATTTTGGCCGTGATCACAAAGGCAATTCAGGAGCGAGAGTTCCTGAAAAAGTATACGGAATGCTTAAGATATATTTTGATAGAATCAAGGATCTAAGAAAGAAGGTTTTACGTGATCATGAGGAAGTTGTTTTTCGTAATCGGGGAGGAGAAATAATTTCAAGAAAAGTATTTTAAATTACTCGCTATGAATCAAATAAAACCGAGCGGAATAGTTACACAAAAAGAGATCGAGGAGTTATGGGGAATTACTCTTGATAGTTCTATGGATAAAAAAATGAGAGATTATGATTTTTCGTACCAATCTCTTAATGAGGACGAAAAAGAGTATTGGCTTCAGTTTATAGAGCGGGAATTAGTGAATCCTCGAGTAGTAAAGGCAGGGGAGCATAGACTCGATGAATGGGAAGGTGGATGGGGAGAGAATTTAAAAGCATTTATTTCAAATCCCACATTTCAATCTCTTATCCCACGATATTATGGCAAAAGAGATATCGTGAGATGGAATCGTACTTTTATAAAACCCTCACAAAGGGGATTCGAGTATAATATGCATGCATTGATTCAGGAATACTTCTTCCGAACATATCTTCAGGATATTGATTCTATTTATGAATTTGGATGTGGTACGGGGCATAATCTTTTACGTGCAGGAAGAGTAAACCAACGCGCATTACTCTACGGACTGGATTGGGCAGAAACTTCACAGAGAATAATTGAGACTCTATCACAAAGTAGTCTTGTGAACTCTGAAATAAAAGGATTTAAGTTTGATTTTTTTAAACCCGACTATTTAATCAAACTCAATGAGAATAGTGGGGTATATACGTCAGGAGCCTTAGAACAGGTTCACGATCAATACGAAGCTTTTATTGAATATCTTATTAAAAATAAACCTTCTTTGTGTATTAACATGGAGATTATGAGAGAGCTTATGGATCAAGACAACGAAATGGATGCAATTGTCCTTCGATATGCCGAGAAAAGAAATTATTTAAAAGGATTTTTAACATATCTCAAAAAATTAGAAAGCAAAAACATCATTAAAATCCATTTAATTAAAAGACTTTATGTAGGTACATTGTTCATTGAAAGTCCTTCTTGTGTGGTATGGTCTCCTTTGTAGGTGAAGTTATGAAATTAGATTTAAAGAATAAAAAAGTGGTTGTAGTAGATGGGAATAGCCCACTATCTCATGATAATTTGTGCTTTGATCCCGCTGTGGTTAGAGAGAAATGGTATAGGTACTCGGGAGCACTTCTTTACGAGCAATGCATAAAAAGAGGAATGCAACTTTTGACTCCTGATCTTTATTTTAAATACAAGCCATCTAAAGCAATTTGTATGAGAGATAGTTCAAATGGACCGAATCATACAAAACAATTACGTAAGTTTGGGGTGCGTCTTGCGGTACTTGTGGCACTTGAACAGCCTCTCTATACGCCATGGTTTTATTGGCATTTAAAAAAAGAGTCAGAATATTTTGACCATACATTTACGTATGGAAGCCTAAAAGGCTGGGTTTCTTCTCGGTCGAGATTTAATCTCTTTGTGGCCTATAACATCTTTCCCAATAAGCCATTAGTGCAAGTCCCATTCGAGAATAAAAAATATCTCACACTTATTAATAGTAATCATCGTATACATTATGCAAAACGTATGTATACGAAATTGATGAATTATATAGAACCAATGCCGACACTTGAAAACAGTGAACAGTATATTGCTCGACTTAGGGCAATTCAGTATTTCTCTTCGGATCCCCGCTTTGATCTTTATGGAACGTGGTGGGATAAGCCGGTACGTTACACTCGAGGAATCTATGATGAGGCAATTAAGGAAGCATATCGTGGCGTTGTGGATGATAAAATCGAGACTCTTCGAAATTACAAATTTGCGTTATGTTTTGAAAATTGCATATTAGGAGGCCTTATTACTGAAAAGATTACTGATGCACTTATTGCGGGGTGTGTTCCTGTGTATTGGGGTGCGCCTGATGTGACTGATTTTATACCAAGTGGATGCTTTATTGATTTCAGAGAATTCAACTACGATTTTTCTAAACTCGAACACTATCTTAATTCAATGAATGAGGCAACATATAATCACTATATAGAAAACATAGAGGCCTTTATTGTATCTAATGCTACTTATGTATTAAGTGCTAATAAATACATGAATGATTTGATTGAGATATTCGAATCATATTTTTAAAAATAAATACTCCGCACGAAAATGCGGAGCAATGTTTTTAGGTAGGGTAAGGGGAAATGTATTGAGGGATTGTGCCAGATTTAATGAGGTTTTTGAGTACGCCATCAAGCCCCAATACTCGAGAACGAATATCCCAGAATGCAGACTCTTCCATGAATATTTTCGCTTGGATAAAATGAATGTATGCATCCTCGATGAGTCCGAGTTTGAGTTCGATAACACCAAGAAACATTGTACTTAATGGATTATTCCTTGTTTTTCGTAAACAAATATCCTTAAGAAAAAGATACTTTAATTGAAGTTTTTGAGGACGATTTTCTCTTAATAGTCTTTCGTAGTTCACCATAAAGTCCATTAAGAACCAAATATCTTGCAATTCCTCAGTGCTCGGCACATGATCATCTTCCTTTACAAGAACGTCAAGGGAGAACTTTCGAGCTGCTTGCTTTTCATTCTTTTCCCTGTGACTTTGTCCTCCAACCGCGCATACGAAAAATGAAGCATCTACAATTGCTTGCTCGTTCAAGAGTCCTTTTGCTAGTAACTCTTGTGTCATTGCGGTGTTTCCAAGATAACTTACGATTTGTATCGAATACCAGTCCATTTCGATATCGCATGCAAGACGTATTGTTTGCCATATTTGGCGTAATGTTTCAGAAGGGAATCCAAGCATAAGGAATCCACGAGTGAAAATTTGGGGATATTTTTGCATAAGCCTTCCTGCTTTATGGAAGTGTTTAATCCCGCTCGGTTTCTTTACGTTCCTTAAAATTTCAGGACTTCCTGATTCTATGCCAAAGTGTAGGGCACTGCAGCCAGAACAAGCTGCGGCAGCAACTAATGATTCGGTTGTTGCGGATGCAATGACTCCATTTGAAGCCTCCCATGTAATGGGGAGCTTGCAGTTTGCTATTGCATGAAACATTTTGATAATGCGCTCTTCGTCATGAAACAGATCGTCGTCAATCCACATGTAGTGATCGATGCCGTAACGAGCGTAATTTTCTTTTATTTCGTTTACAACGCTTTCGTTGCGGCGTCCGCGCACACCCCGGCCATTAAAGTTTTCTACGGTACAAAAAGTGCAACGAGCTCGACATCCACGATTCGAAACTATAGTCGCAGCTCGCGCATCGGGTCTTAGCCAGCGATATGCTCCAATCATTCCTACGCTACTGTATTTTTCAATAGGAAGATTGTGATAATCTGGCGTAATATTTAAGTCGTCTTCTTGTGGTGTATTGCGTTCCTCTATTTCGACATATTCGGTGTTGCAGAGTGCGGCAACTTGCGTGAGATCTTCCGGATTGCCTTTGCCGTTTGCGTAATCTATGAAAGTTATAAAAGAAAGGTCGGATTCAAATCTCATTACGAAATCAAGCGACGGGCATTTCTCGAGATTCAGTTTTGTGAAGCCCGAAGTATGAACTCCTCCAGCAATAAGAGGAATGCGTGGATACATTTGCTTTGAGTGTTCAATGGTGTCAATCATACATCCATGCATCGTTGAAAACATACAACTTATGCCTATAATATGAGGCTTAAAAGATTCCACTTCCTTATTGAAAGCATTACGCCATTTATTGTATCCAAATTGTGGATCGTGATGAGCATTCCAGAGAATTTCAAAATTAAGATCAATAATGTGAGTGATATAGCCACTCATCTGTAGACGTTTTGAGAGTATGCCAGGCCCATAAGGAAGGGTTGAAGAATAGCAGCAGAGACGCGCTGATTTAATATTGAAATCTTGTTCTGTTACATGCGCAGGATTTACGAAAAGTATGCGAGTGCATCCAGAAGGGAAAAGCTCTTTGATTTTCTGAGCAATAAGTGTATGCGATGATCGAGGGATGATGGTGGGTAATTTTCTCATACAATCCTTTCTCTAAATTTCAAAAAACTACCATTACATTGCTACATTTTTGTCGAAATGTCCATGGCTCAAAACTTTGTAGAATGACTCGTTTTTTGTTATTATTTTCAATAATTTGCGTTATAGGAAATGAAAGTTATTTATTCAGGAGTAGAGTATGACTACTATGACCGTGCTCGCGGGCTGAGTTTTGAGCATAATAATTTTTATGGGACATTAAAAAACATGGAAGGCGTTCAGACTATTTATTTCCCTTATGATCGTATACTTGAAGTAGGTCTTCGTCGTTTCAATGAAGAACTAATTGATCTTATAAGAAGGGAGAAACCACATATTTTTTTTGCAGTAATGTTTACTGATGAACTTTTGCCCGAGACTCTTATTGAAATAAAAAAGCATACTCGTGCAATTGCATGGATGTGCGACGATCATTGGCGCTTTCATAACTATTCGCGTTATTATGCTCCTTATTTTTCGACAGTGATCACCACTTTTTCAAAAGCTGAAAAGTGGTATCTGAAGGAAGGAATTCATCACGTAATTCGCTCTCAGTGGGGATGTAATCCTTATTATTGGTACCCAATCGAAACTCCAAAGGATATTGGAGTAAGTTTCATAGGCCAAAAAACTCAAAGTCGGGCACGGATTATAGAAAGTCTTAAGAGTGTTGGTGTTGATGTCTATACTCGTGGCTGGGGGTGGGAGGGTGGCAAAGTAAATCAAGAAGAAATGATTCAGATTATTAATAGAAGCAAAATTAATCTTAATATTAATAGTTCGTTGCCGTTTTTTTCTTTAAAGCGTTTTGGGCGATTATTCTTGAAGCGCTCACATAATACATTTGTAGTAAGCGGTGATATCGTGAATAACACAAAAGCATTCCTTAATATGAGTATTCCTCAAATTAAGGCACGTCCTTTTGAACTAGGCGGATGCAGGGCATTTGTGATATCTGGTCTTGCTGATGATATGGGTACATATTATAAAGAAGGCGAAGAAATGGTATTTTATAGGAACACTGACGAGCTTGCTGTACTGATTAAAGAATATTTAAATGACAACTCCAGAAGAGAATCTATTGCAGAAGCGTGCTTCAGAAGAACTCTTCGTGATCATACATACGAAGCACGATTAAGAAATATATTTGCTATGTAATCATATAATATGGATAAAAATCAAAAAATAAAACTTCATCTTGGTTGTCAGGAGAAATATCTTGAGGGGTATATTAATATTGATTTGCCGCCTGCGGAGCATACTGCTCAAATTGTAAAAGCAGATATATATGCAGATGTGCGGACACTTACTTACGAGAAGGAAAGTATTGATGAAGTGAGGTCTCATCACCTTCTTGAGCATTTCTCACGACAAGAGGCATTAATACTTCTTTCACGCTGGCATTCGTGGCTTAAGATGGATGGCTTGCTTGTAATTGAGACTCCTGACTTTGAAGAGTCTGCGAAGAAATTTATTAAGGGTGGAGTGGATGAGAAATTTGTGCTCGGAAGGCATATCTTTGGTTCTCATGAAGCGTCTTGGGCATATCACAAGGATTTTTGGTGTGAAGAGAAATTTCGATATGTATTAGAACGTCTTGGTTTTCGCAATTTCCGTTTTGAAAAATTTTCAAATAATCTTGAGCAAAAAATACCTCAACTTAAGGGAGGTATTATTGTAAAACAAGAACGTATCTTAAAATCACTCGAG